>NZ_RQGQ01000014.1 GCF_004770265.1 Leptospira congkakensis | reverse complement strand
GCCTCTTCTTTCGCGATTCATATTGCTCCTTCGCGAAGGCTTTATTTTAATGTCCAATTATTTGGGGGAATACCAATCTTTCGCAGATGCGAAAGGATTTCCGCTGCAATCGCTGGCGCAGGGAGAATGAATCAAATCCCTTTTAATTTCAATAAATCATTCATCGAACAAGATCTAAATACATTTGGGGCAATCGATGTCTCACGGCATAATCATAAGCAGTTTTCCCTGACTTATCTTTAGCAGTTTTGTCTGCACCACTCAAAACTATTAGTTTGATAACTTTAAACTCAACATAAGAAGAAATACCGCTGCCTACACTCTTCATTAACGGAGTCTCTCCTTTGTCATCACGAGCATTCACATCTGCACCATTTTCGATCAATGCTTTTGCCTGAAAAAAATTTGGAGCCGAAGCCGCGTAGTGTAAAGGAGCTTCTCCTGTACTTGATTTTGTATTTACACTCGCTTTGTGTTCGATTAAAAGTTTTACAATCTTTTCAGGGTTCATTGCATCTTTAGAAGCTTTGGAGGAAGTACAAACTGCCATGAGCGGAGTATAACCAAAAAGAAATTTCCATTCCGGGTTAATATTTTTGCCTAAATAATAACCAACGAGTTTTAAGGAACAAGAATGGGATGCCCAGTACAATAAGGCTGCTTGCGATTGCTGGTTTCCCTTGATTTCAGCACCGTGTTTGATCAAAAGGAATGCCATTTCTTCATTTCCCAAAACTGTTGCGGAATGAAGGGCGGAGTCACCGTTAGATTTTAAGATGTTTGGATTGGCTCCATGTTCTAATAGAATTTTAACTCCATCAAAATTTCCCCAGGCTGCAGACAGCAATAATGCAGTCTCTCCTAGTAGATTTGTTTCCTCTATTTTTGCACCACGACTAAGTAACAACTTTATCATTTCTGGTTGTTTGTAACGAGACGCTAACATGAGTGGAGTGTTGCCTTCCTCATTTTTTTCGTTGATGTCTTGGCCTTTATCAAGTGCCGATGTCACCGAACTAATATGTCCATTTTTTATATGGTAGGCAAAACAGTTAACGAAAGAGATAACAATCAAAACCAATACTAAAGAAAAAGAAAATTTTAATTTCATATTTTTCCCATAACCAATGTTTTATCTTAATCAATATTTGAAGTTACTAAACTCCAAACTGTCAATCAGCAAACAAATATCTTAAACTTTCCATTATACGTTTGTTAATATTTGGATCATTATATAGAAATATGCGAAAACTTGCAAGTTTACTTTTAAAATCATACAACAATCAACCCATCTCCCCCGTCTACTGATACAAATCTCACCCAAGTCCCACGTCCAAAGCCATCATAAGAACAAATCCAAACAGAGCACCGAGAGTTGACATCTCTGTTTCTTTTCCTGTATGCGATTCAGGGATGAGTTCTTCTACTACCACGAAAATCATCGCCCCAGCTGCGAACGAAAGGGCAAAGGGTAATAGGCTTTCGACATAAAAAACAAGAGCCGCTCCAAATAACCCACCGATGGGTTCAACAAATCCAGAGAGTTGCCCATACCAGAAACTTTTCCTTGTCGAAAAACCCTCTCTTAACAAAGGAATCGATACAGCAGCACCTTCTGGAATATTTTGAATTCCAATTCCAAATGCGACGACAGAGGCAGCCATTAATGCTTCATAAGTAAATCCATCGCCAAGCGCACCAAAGGCGACACCCACGGCCAAACCTTCGGGAATATTATGCAGGGTAATTGCAAGAACTAGAAGTAAACTCCTTTGGAAAGAAGACCTCCCTCCTTCCAAACGATTTTCTTCCAAACCTACATGCAAATGAGGAAGTAATTTATGCAAAAAATATAAAGACAAACCGCCAGATAAAAATCCAAGACTTACATGAAACCAAGCGGGATTTCCGGCTCTTTCTGAAAGTTCAATCGATGGTAAAAGAAGAGACCAAAAACTGGCAGCAATCATAATACCCGAAGCAAAACCAAGCATTGCATTGAACACAGGCCTTGGTACTGTTCGAAAGAAAAAAACAAAACCCGCACCAAAGGCAGTACAAAACCAAGTGAACCCAGTGGCAAGAAGTGCCAATGCCACTGGATGTAGTGATAAAATAAAATCTAACATCTATTTGGCTGGCATCATTCCTACAAATAAAGAACTCATTTCCTTGGCACGCCAAAGTCCATCGGAATCTTTTTCCACTGTGACTGGTCGAAAACTAGAAGCTCCCCGAGTGGCTACAAAAAGTTTGATTCTGCCTGTGGATTCATCACCTGAATAAGGATTTGTATAGGTTTCGACTGCCAAAGGCAAACTAGGAGTGTATCCATTGGAAGGTTCGGCTCCTTTCCAATAACCATTGGATAACATTTTGTATTTATCCAATTGGCCTAGTAAAAATTTATCTCCATTCCCTAAGTCCGTTCCATCCACTGCAGAAGGTTTGGTGGACTTTTGTCTATTTGTGGAAAGAACCGAAAGGGTAATTGTTTTTGTACCTAGGTCTTGATTTTTCCCATAAAGTGAAATCGCAAGCACAAGCATAGCAGCAGCACCTTCTGGCGTAGTTGCAATCGATGATTGTAAGGATTTGAATTCTTCAATCGTTGTCGGCTCAGAAGGAAGAACGACAACATTACGCGGAGTTAGATTTTGGGCAAAGGCCTGACCTGCCGCAAACAGAAGGAGGAAGGTTAGAATAAGGGTTTTTTTCATAATCTATGAATGTAGGGAATTTCCCCATATTAATCAATTTATTTTCGAATAGACTTTCAAAAAAAAGAAGACATGAAACCAATACCAATAAATATGCGTTAGCAGATCATAAGCTAACAAAGGGTTAAATGAGAAATATAACTATTAAAATCGCGACCACTCTCAGTATTTTTTTTCTAATATTTAATTGTGGGGAACAAAAATCAAAAGAAGAATCTGACATGCTCCTACCTTTACTTGCACTTTCTGCAGGTGGCGGCAAAGGTGTTGATGAAAAATGTTTCTCTGACAATGAATGCGCAAATGGTTTATTTTGCGGAGATGCATATAACCTACATACTCCATTTACACACAGTCTTTGTACGACTGTTCCCACTATTTCTGGAATCATTACAGGAAATGGAACAGGGCTAAATGCAAATCTCGTTAGTGCCTCACCTGTAGCAGATTTCTCATTAACTATCCATACCCCCGGAACATATACATTCTTAGCCTCCGTCGGAAGTATCCCAACAAATAATCCGAAACCAGAAATCAGTATTTTCCCTGACTCAGGAAAAAATGCAATTCTGCCTAAAATACGGAATGCATCATATAATTTCCAAATACGCACCTTCACTTTCACAAATGTAGGTAACTATCGAGTCCGTGTTGCTGGATATTATCAATCTGGTTATTTTGGTGGTGGAGTTCGACTTTTTGGTTCTAACACTCTCGTAAGTGGCGGAGGCAGTTGTACCCATTCCGCTGGTGGCAGTCGTTGCGATGACTTCGCGGTGAATCATCTTTTTAATGCGGCATATTGTACAACTTCTGTCAGCTCAGGAACATACAGTGCAAGTTCTTGTGCAACCCAGAACGGCGCAAAGGTTTATCGGGGAGCCTGTACTATGGGTATGGGTCATGGCAATACTTATGGAAATGGGCTGATCACTCGAAACTACTATGATGCGGTTACGGATTCTCAAATCAATTCCGACTGCAGTAATTATAACGGAATTCGTTTATAGTTCCTGCCTCAGTATGAAGTTTCCCATTGGGAGGGTTCATACTGTCCAGGGGAAATCCTAAAACTGTATTCTAATTCAAATCAATTTTTTTCTTTACCAAGAGGTAAGAATCCTTAATATCTCTGTATGAAAAAAATTTCCTTTTTTTTACTAATACTCGTCCCTTTCTTCATCACCGCACAAACAGTAAAGGATGCTAAAGAATTCCAAGCACTCTCTAAAAAAATGTGTGCAAAAACTTCTGAGTGTATGAAAGAAAAACTGAAAGACCTTCCTGCCGACCAAAGGAAGATGATCGAATCTCAGTTTGTGAATGGGAACGTTTGTGAATCTCGTTACAAAAACTATGTTGTGGAAGGCCAAAAACCAGCAGCAAATGATAAACCCACAAAAAAACTCACCAAACAAGATTTAGAAGATATGAAAAAATGTGCCAAAGACATGGCGGCATTTTCTTGTGCAGATCTAGAAGAAGGAAAAGTACCAGAGTCTTGCGAAAAATTCCAAGAAGACTAAACGCTTTCTATACTTCTATCCAATACGGGCTAATTTCACCTAGCCCGTGTTTACCAGATAATTTCAAAAGAAGCCGATCCATTCCAATCGATATTCCTGCACAACTTGGGAATCCATTCCCCAAAGACAAAAGGAAATCTTCATCAATAGGAAACACTTCCTTCCCGAGTTTGGCACGTAACTTTTGTTCTTCCAAAAAACGGTTTCTTTGTTCTTCTACATCACTCAGTTCATAAAATGCATTGGCAAGTTCTAGTCCGTCCCAATAAATCTCAAACCGTTTGGCAACTCCATCTACAATTTTAGCAAGCGCCGCACATTCTGGCGGATAATCGTATAAAAAAACAATTCCTTCACCTAATTTTGGTTCTACTAGATTTAAAAAAACCAAAAAGAAAAGATCTTCATACTGCCAATGGATCAGTTCGGAAACCGGGGACGAAGTTAGTTTTTTAGTCGTAATGGTTTGTAACAAATCTTCCTTCGAAAAACCATGTCCGACATTTTCTACAAAGGCCTCTTCTACAGAAAGATGTCGAATCCATTGGGGATTGGACAACTTCCTTTGGTCTTCTTTCCTTCCAAATGTATGGATCAATTCTCTTAAGAATTTTTCGATGAAATGACGCAAAACAACATCATCCATTCCTTTGGCATAAAGTTCTAACATCAGAAATTCTTTAGAATGGAATCCACTTCCCATTTCACCGGATCGGAAAGTATGAGACAGTTCAAAGATACGATCCAACCCCTTTGCCATCATTTGTTTCAAACTGTATTCAGGAGAGGTGATGAGATATCCTTTCTCACGTCCACTTGGCGAACGCACTTCAAAAGGATCAAGATATGGCTCCATCCCCACTATGGGTTTTAATGTAGGAGTATCGACTTCCAAAAATTCATTTCGAAATAAAATCTCACGAACCATTTTGAAAACTTGAGATCGAAAAATGAGTGTATCTTTTGAGAGAGAAATCATACCATTACCTCCAATGGCAAAAAAAACAAAATACCTCACTGTACGTGAAGTTCAGAATGCGTATGAAATTGTCATTTTGTCTAAAGAAGTTCATCCAGAGTTGGAAGAAGAAATGGATTCTGTGATGCATATGTTATTTTTCCAAACAAGGGCTCATATCCAAATGGATCTTTCTAACCTTCCCTATCTTCCTCTAACCCTTCTGACCAAACTTTTGAATATGGCCCGTGACCTTCGTTTGAAAAAAAGAGTCCTTGTCCTTCTTGGATTACCACTTTCTGGGTATAGTTATCTCAAACGATTTGGTCTGATCCGACTTATTTTTCCGAGTGAAACAATCCTTAGGGAGTCTCAGAGAGAGCCCAGGGGATAATTTCCAAATTCACACCCATCTCACCTAACAAAAGCATAGTCCTTTTATCCAGAACCACACCCTTTGTGAACTCAGATGCAAACTCCACCGATGCGTAGATAGTGGATTCGTAATTTTCTGTGAACTCTTTTAGGCTTTTACGAACAGGTGCTAAGGTTTTAAGCAGATCCCAGATATGATCCAGAAGCGGAAATTCCGGCCCTAACTTAGAATTGAGCTGCCAATGACTCGGAATTGTCATATTTTCGATGTCTTTTACATCGGCACCGTGGTAATAATCCGGTTGGATGCCCAATTTCTCTGTCACTTCCAAAGGCCGTAGCCTAGGTCCTGTGATGGCGAACATCGCCCACGATTTTGCTTCCCTTTGTGTTCCTGATTCCATTTTTTACTTTTTTTTTCTACTACAAGAACCAAATTGAGAAAGAACTCAAGGGAAAAACATGAAAAATATTTTGGTAATTGAGGACGATCCGGATATCGGGAACCTAATCCGGAAATCTCTCGATTCTGCTCACTATACGACCTCCGTTTTTGAAAATGGCGAAGACGGTTTGAAATTTTACAAATCCAATCATCCTGATTTAGTGATTCTGGACCTCTCGTTACCGGACATTGACGGTATGGAAATTTGCCGTAGCATCCGTAAAGCCGACGAAAGTACACCGATTTTTATCCTTTCCGCAAGGACTGAGGAAATTGATCGCATCATGGGACTTGAGTTAGGCGCTGATGACTACATCACAAAACCTTTTTCGGTTCGTGAACTCAAAACTCGAGTGGATGTATTCTTCCGTAGATGGGATAAAAAAATTGGTATCAAACCCAATGTGGGTCAAGCAGGAGAAATCATTCGTGGTGCTCTTAAAATTGATTCCATTCGTCGACGTGTCACTCTCAACGAAAACATCATTAACATTTCTAGAAAAGAATTTGACATCTTACAACTATTAGCTGGTTCACCAGGGAAAGTTTTTTCTCGCGAAATGATTTTGGAATCCGTTTGGGGTGTGGAATGGGATGGTTTCGAAAGGATGATCGACAGTCATATCAAACGCATTCGTTCCAAACTAGAAAAAAATTCCGCACAACCAGAATGGATCGAAACCATTTGGGGAATAGGATATCGTTTCACTGACAATTTTGAAAACATAGTTGTACCAGACTAAGATACGTCATGGAAGAAGTGAAAAAAGACAAATCCCTCATCGACGAAATCAAGTTGTATGAGAAAAAAGCTAAAGAAATTGAGCAAAGAGCCAAGGAGAAGTATATGGAACAAGTAAGCGACATCAAACAAAAGTTAGGTAAAGCAAGTGAAGAGGCTTCTATCAAAGCAAAAGAAGTCATCGACAATGTAGGATCTTATGTAAAAGAACATCCACAAAAGGCAGCTGTCATTGGATTTAGTGTAGGCCTTGGTCTTGGACTCGCACTTGGTTGGTTTTTTAAGAAGAAATAATTGGATCACAAAGAATCAAAACAACGTAAAAAAGGCGGAATCAAAGCCGCCTTCGAAGACTTAGTCGCTAAAGTGGTTGCCTATGGCGAAGTGATGGCGATTTACATCCAAAAGAATCTCCAAATTTATATTAGGAATTTGGTTCTTTCTTCTGTTTGGGTTTTCACTTCTATATTTCTTATTTTCCTAAGCCTTGTTTACATTTCTTATGGAGTGTTTTTAAGCGTTCAGAAGTTTCTCTCAGAAGGAGATCCTATCCTTGCAAGTTTCGGAACAGGTTTTGGATTTTTACTTTTTGCCATTTTGTTTATCTCTTTGGTTCTAAAGAAAAAATAATTCCATGCGTTTTAATCCCCTAACAGACCATGAACGGTATTTAGACAAAGATCCAAAGGACATGTCTCTTACGGAACTACGAATGTTACTCAAAATCAAACGTATGGACTTAGAACTAGGTTGGAACGAGTTCGAAGGCAAAATCAAATTCTGGCAACGAGTGGTTCGTTCCGTCCGTGAGTCTGGAATGGTAGACCAAGTAAAAGAAGGTTTCCAATCCTACTTGCAAAATAAATCCCCAAAAGAATAAGGGTTTCACCAATGTAAGCCGATCTTTGTAAAAACAAACAAGGATTCCTCATGGCTTCAGAAGAAATTTTAGTATTTACCACAATCGGCGACCGCGATATGGCCGAAGAACAAATCTCCGAGATGTTAGAACAAGGAATCATTGTATCCGGAACCATCTTTCCTGAAGTAGAACTTGTTTATCTATGGGAAGGTAAAATCACAGTTGATACCGAAAACAAAATTCTCCTCAAAGCAAAAGCTGACAAGTACAATGCGATCGAAGAATATATCATGAAACACCACCCCTACATTGCTCCCGAAATCATTCGTATGGACGTAAGTTTTGGAAGCCCCGCCTATAAGGCGTTTGTTGCCGACAAAATCCAAAAAAATAGTTAGAGCAAAAAACAAGTTCTGTTCTACTCCCAGTCCCACTCAACCAATCGCTCTTACGTTTCTTCCCATAACGAAGTGCGATTGGGGTTATAGAAAAATCGCTAATTCTATTTCCGGAAGTTGGGCGCCTCGAATCTTTTCCTCAAACCAACCTACTAAATAAAAACGACCGGGCGTACTGCGGGGTGCGCCTTCGGCTCCCGTCTTCGTCGGCGACACACCTCCTCAGACCAAGCCCTCCGTTGCCCTGGCGTGGGGAATGGTTGGATTACGAAACCACCTAGTTTTTAGTCGATATCGACTCTTTTTTGGCTGACTAAAAAACCAAATCAGTTCACAAAAAAGTGTTGCCAAGTGACTACATATCATTGATTAGTCAAATGGCTACACAATGGATTTACGAAGAGATGTATTTCAGGCAATTGCAGACCCTACAAGGAGAGCCATCCTCCTCCTTGTGGCTACCCAGTCTATGACCGCGGGAGCCATCGCCTCGCAGTTTGATACCAAAAGACCCACTGTTTCGAAACACTTACAAATTTTAACTGAATGTGAATTGTTAAAAAAAGAACCTAACGGTCGTGAGATGTATTACCACCTAAACCCAAACAAAATGAAAGAAATTGCAAACTTCATTGAACCATTTCAAAAACTTTGGGACGACCGATTTAACAAATTGGAATCGGTAATGAAAAATTATCAAAAAAAATCTAAATCCTGAAAAACAATCCAATAGGAAAAATCGATGGAATTAAAAACAAAAGTAATTGCAGAAGACGGCAAACAAGAGTTAACGATAGAACGCGAATTCGATTTACCTGCTAACCTAGTTTTCAAAGCGCACACAGTACCAGAACTCATCGAAGAATGGATGGGAAACAAAGTACTCAAATTCGAAGCAAAAAACCATGGCAGTTGGATCTTTGAAACTAAAAATCCTGAAGGTGTAGTCTTATTTCGTGCCAATGGAGTTTTACTCAATATCATCGAAAATGAAAGTTTTGTTCGCACCTTTGAAATGGAAAACACAGGGTTTCCAGTCCAACTAGAGTTCTTTGAATTCCAAAAAATTTCAGAAACCAAATCAAAACTCATCATGCATATTATATATAAGTCTGTCGAACAGCGAGACCAGATTTTAAAAATGCCTTTTGCACAAGGAATCAATATGGCACACAATCGATTGGAAGAAATCATTCGCGAGAAAGATTGATTTGATTTTTTTAAGTAGTTACCTGATGCATTGGAGCCTTTGGATATGAAACCAACAAACAAGAATTATATTTTAATTTAGGAGAAATTAGATGTCAGAAAAAACAAAAAAAATAGCTTATTGGTTCTTTACCCTTTGGTTGTCGCTTGGGATGGTATCTACTGCGATTGTGCAACTGATGAAACTTCCAGAAGAAGTAGAAAAGATAAACCAATTGGGTTATCCTACTTATTTTCTTACCCTCCTCGGAATTTGGAAACTTCTCGGTGTGGTCGCTGTTTTAGTACCTAAATTTGTTTTACTGAAAGAATGGGCCTATGCAGGTTTTTTCTTTGCCATGTCTGGAGCCGCCATCTCGCATATTGCCTGTGGTCACGGGTTCGGGGAAATTTTTCCTTCCCTTCTCCTTCTCGCACTCACCGTGATTTCTTGGTACTTACGACCAGAGAATCGCAGAGCTTAAAGTTAAACTAAAATACTGATTAGTGTTATTCCAAAAATTCTTCCCTTTTGTTCCAAATCTGTAACCGAAGGGAAAGTAAAATCAAATTTCAAAGAAAACTTTATTCATTCAATAGTCGATCCACTTCCTCCAAACTAAGATTGTCTTTTTTGATGTTCCGCCACAGGTGATACATTGTCTTAATAGATCTAATTGTAACTTCAATTGTGGGGATTAAATGTTTTATTTTTTCATTTTCCGAGAAATCTTCAACAGCCATTGCTTCTAAAAAATCAAATTCGCTTAAAGAAAGATTATTATCTATTTTTTTAATTTTCAGCATATCGGCATGATACGAGTAATTATATTTTGCTTGTAAAATACGCTGCAAGTACCAAAAAAAATCACCCCGACTAGACCCTAAAAAAATCAAAGTAAAATTTGAGACTTCTTTTCCAAAAGGTTTCTGCAAACAATATATTGCAGAATAAAGAAGGCAATAGCTTCCAATCATAAGTCTCGTTAGTTTGTTATCGCTGATTTTTGTCAATATACTCCATTCAATGGATTCGTCTGAATCTAACATACAAAGGTTTTCAAATATATCAGCAAAATCGGTAATTTTACACTTCTTACTACATTCTAAAAATTTTGGAGATGCGATACCATACATTCTTCCCAGTACAACTAATTCCATCAGTTGGTAACCCAACGAAAATAGCTGAAACAATTCATCATCAGAAAAATTCAGTCGAGTTAAAAACCGATTGTCGTTATAAGGAATCGCTAGAACTGGGTCTCTCATCTTGAAATTTCCATTAGTTTGCGTAGTATATTCGATTTGATGGAAATAGGAATACCTCATTTTAGGTAAAAAATAATAAATTGATAAAATGTTAGATGACAATTCTTAAAATTAACCAAATGTCTGTTTATTGAAAAAAACTATATATTCCCAGGAAGTGTTTATATGATAATTTCTCACCTAAACGCGGTATTTGATAAAAAAGAATTTTTATTATACTTAAATTATTATTATGTTACTTAGTTTTGACTGCGTTGACGACGACCCAAAGTTTACAAAAGAACTAACAATAGTCCTTTCATCGTTTTCTACGAGAATCCGTATTTTTGGAAGTGCCGAAGATTATCTTACAAATTTATCGGAAGAAACATCTCTATTATTTTTTGATATCAAACTTCCAGGGATTGATGGAATCCAATTAACTCAAATTGTCAGAGAGAAGATGCGGGATCCTCGCATTGTTGTTTTATCGGCTTTAGACTCCGATGAAGTTTTATTTCAAGCACTTAAAGCAGGAGCTATAGGATATATCTTAAAATCGGATCTACGTAAATTACCCGATATGGTAGAAGACTTAATTAATGGTGGAGCAGTCATTACTCCTACTTTAGCATTAAGGGTTTTAAAGAGCTTTCAGGAACCGAGAGTAAACCTCAAACACGGATTTGAAGAGCTAACAGCTCGTGAAAAAGAAATTTTACAGGAACTAGTATCTGGTCAGTCCCTCAAGGAAGTAGCAGAGGAATTAGAAATTTCAACCCACACCGTCTCTACTCACGCTAAAAATATCTATAGAAAACTACAAGTGAACAATAGAATACAGCTTTTGAAGAGAGCTGCAGAATTAGGATTATACTAATTTAGAATCTCCTATAAGCTGGAAGATTTCTTTCTACCCCAAACAGGGTATAGACAATACCCAAAATCTTACATTATACTTCCCCCAGCTTGATTGAGGAGATTTTAAAATGGAAAAGCAAAAAAAGATTAAATTCCATGCGTTACAACTAATATTCGCTAGTATTTTATTTTTTTCAAATTGTATAACTACGAAAGATATTGGCGATAGAATGGAGTTTGTTGAGTTATCAAATACCAAAAGATATACAACAATATACAAGAAAAAACCTTACTTCGCAGATGACTGGTCTCAAGATAGTAAAAACAAAGGAATATTAACACAAGAGACATTAAAAAAAGAATTTAATCAAAAAATTAAAGACTTAAAACTTGCACCTAACGAAGAAAATAATCTGACACAACAATTAAATCAAGTTTTTAGTACAGGGCATTATCACTCGTGTACAGAATCTCCGGGACCTGGAACTATCACAAAAGACATTTCACTTACAGCAGATACCTTGAAAAAATTAGAATTTGAGAAACTCACATCAGAGGAGAATCAGAAACTCGCACTGACTTATAAAGAAAGCCTCGCAACATTATATACAGTTTCAGAGATCATTCAATTTGGTCAGAACAGTTTGTTTCGTTTGTGTGAAAGTCGAGGGAATGGTGATTTTACTGCCGATGATTACCGAACCAACTTTACTTTAGTTTTAAAAAGTATGGTAGATCTACTTAAAGAAGCAAAGAAAAAATAAGGAACTAGCTAAACCATGATTTGGAATACAAAAGAATATTTTCAAGAAAATCAAAATCGAGAGAACCGAGATACCTTAACTTTTAGAAAGTTAAGGTATCTTCTATTCGCTTTTGTTATATCAAATTGTGCCAGCATTCCAAATGGTATTTCCAAAGGTGACATTGATATTGTTGGATCAGTGGAATACAATTCCAAAGGTATTAGAAACGCCTCATTTTCAAAAGATAGTAATCGTGTGATCACTTATGATGAAGGAGCAAACAATCTTATTATCTGGGATACAAATACAGGAAAAGTTACCAGGATTATTAGAAATGTGAATGCTAACTTTGCTATCAGTGAAAATCGACAGTTTCTTGCCTTTCTGTATTCTGACGAAAGTCAAAAAATTTGGCAGGATGAACCTTGGTATTGGGGTAGGTTCAAACCAGATATCAGAGGAACCGGAATTCTGGTTTTAGACTTAGAACAAGGTTCTATTCGAAAAAAAATTCCTCTTGATCCAAATTCCGAAACTCACCGTGTGATCTTCGAATCCCCGAGTGTGAGTTTCGATGGTCTCAACAATGAACATTTTTTTTTCTCTGGAGAGAACACACTTTATTTCGATACCAAATATCACCTAACACTCATTGATATTGATTCAGGAGAGATTGAGCCGTCCCGCTATTTTAAGAAAGGGAACAGCCTTCTTTCAATTCCCAAAGCTAAGTTAAGCATAAACGGATGTCTCGGCCACCAAACGTCTCAAGCTTATAGTGGATTTGGAGCGAAGCTCTGCATTTGGAATCTTGAAGGAACAGAACTCTTAGATGAGATCCAGATAGATTTACCCCAAGGACAGTTTCTTTTTGATTTTGGCAATGATGATAAAACTGCTGTTTTAGAAGACGCATCAAAGATTGCTACAATTGCTTACGAGCCAAGAGTGGGGAGCATCGCTTTTGTCTTAGATGGCAAAACAGGCTCAATTTTATCCCGTAAAAAAGTAGACACGAAAGAAAACGATTATGGCTTTTATTCCGCTCAAATGCTTGGCTTCATAAATGATAATAAGGAAGTGATGATTTATATACCAACTAAGAACACCATTGAAACTTACAATGCAAATACGAATGATCCAGAACCAATCATTTCGATCCCCCTTCCTTTCCGGCCAGGAACAAACAAAGGATACTTATCTCCAGATGGGAAAAAAATACTCTTTGCCCATCGACCTCGTCAATACAGCGGATTTAACGGTGTGGTAATTAACGAAGGAGAAAACTTAATATTTAATTTAGAATCCCGCAAAATAGTTAGTTTGGATAGAAACATCCAAAAAATTACTACCGGTGTTAGTTTTACCGAAGAAAATTCTTCCTTAGTTATTTCATCCAATGATTTATATTTTAAATTTGGATTTACGTCTAACCCGTATGTCGTGCCAACAGCCAAAGTTCTAATTCCGAGTAACGAAGACTCTCTGAAAACTGATTTAATTTTTAAATCAGAGGTAACTAAAAATTCTTCCTGTATCTACGATTACGGTAAGTATATTCCAGTGTTTAGGAATGGTGACCCAGAATACAAAGGATATTGTTTTAGAGGGAGAACTCAAATCTATGACAAAATTGGGAACTTCCTTTATGAACATTCAAACGGGGAAGGGAAGTTTTATGGAACCTCTTCGGATCCGTATTATGTTAAAACTGACGAAGCCATCTTTAATGAGTTACGAACTGGAAAAAGAAAATCATTTGATGATACTCGTGGGAAACTAATAAAACGGTCAAAATCAGGAAAGTATATAGTCACCCAAAACAAAAAACATAATTTATTTGTCTTTGATTTTTTACAAGCGGATCTAGTTGGAGTGTATACAGGGTTAACTTCTCCTGCTGTTTCTGTAGATATAGGAAATTCAGATAATCATTTAGCAGCAGCAGGATCTGATGGACTTATTTGTATTTGGGAAATAAAAACGAAAGAATTACTTTTTTATCTATTTCCAGTCCTCGGAGGAAAATCTTACCTTGTCATGGACAAAAATTACAATTATATCCGATCAAACAGTTCAAGCCATCTAAATCCTGGGTTCTCTTTTGGGGTTGGATGGAATAATTATTCTTTTGATCAATTTGATTTAGTTTTTAATCGACCAGATAAAATCATTGATGTCATCAATAAAATCAACCCAACGGAAGAAAACATAAAGACATCGAAAAAATATTTAAACTTTTGGAAACAACGTGTTTCAAAAAATGGATTCAATTCTAATCAATTGGATTCGGAAGCAAAACTATCAAATGCAAAAGTAAAAATAATAAGTTCTTCGCAAAATACGACAAACGAGTCCAATAGTTATTCTTTCGATTTACAACTTACATCTCTGCATAAACACATTATCGGGTATAAATTATTTATTAATGGAGTCCCCATTTATGGAGATTATATAAAACGAGTTTATCCAAAATCAGAAAAACAAATAGATGGGAAAAAGGTGAGTATTTCTGAAACCGTACAACTTGCCGCAGGAGAAAACAAAATCGAGGTTTCTGCATTTACTGAAGATGGAATTGAATCCCCTCGTGAATTTTTAATTGTAAATTATACACCGACTATTCGACTCAAACCAGATTTATACTTTGTGGGCATTAGCATTGATGAATACTCTGCTACTCATACTGGTGGTTTAAGCGCACTTACCTATGCGGTAAAAGATTCTAAGGAGTTAGCAATTACTTTTACCTCTGAAGGAAAAAAGAATTTTGGGAATATTTATTCGAAACTTCTCCTCAACAAGGAAGTAACTCAAGATAGTGTTCGCAACCTAAGGGAATTCCTATCCCAATCGAAGGTCGATGATCATGTAATACTTTTCCTTTCTGGACACGGGATTAGAAAAGATACCTTAGTGGGAGACCTTTTAACTGCCTTTAAAGGAAAGATCCCTGAACATTATAAGCTGAGAGATAAAAATGATATTGACGATGTCTATTATTACATGACGTCCGATTCCCATGTGGATCGACCATGGGAAAAAGGGATACCTCTTGATTCCATTCGAGATCTTGTGAATGGAATTCCGTCTCGTCAAAAAATCATGTTTGTTGATACCTGCCAATCAGGGGAAAAGTTAGAATTAGATAACCAATCTATTATAAACTTATCCAAAAACATTGAAATACGAAAAACCAGAGGGAAAACTGCACAAACTCGAGGGATTAGACTTGTCACAACTGGAAATCCTCAAGAAACTCAGGAAAAAACTGAGATGCACATCCTCCAATCTATTGTAAAAGCAAATATTCAAAAGGAAATGGCAGATCTATTTCCTGAGCTGCGCCGAGGAACAGGTACAATCGAAATTTCTGCCGCTACTGGTGCTCAATCTGCTTTGGAATCAAGTGAGTGGAAAAATGGTGCTTTTACCTATGCAATCAAAGAAGCAATTTTAAAAGGTAAGGCAAAGGACAAAAAAGGAAACATTACTGCCCAATCATTGAGAAGTTATGTGTTAAATGAAGTCGAAAAACTTACAGATGGGCAACAAACTCCTATGGTAACAAGAGACATTGCTGGCCGAGATTTTGTAATTTTTGGGAAATAAGAAAGTATAATAATGAAACGATTAATTCCAGTAGCTATACTAATTCTAGAATTCCTGTTAGTTGATTTCTGCGTTTCACGAAATGTTCCAGATACCTCAAAACAGAACTACTCCGTTTCGAATGACGGTGAATTTGTACAAACATTTCGATTGATGATTCTCCCTCCAACAAAAAGTGAAGGACGAGGCAAAAACGGCATTCTAACATCTTTACCAAAATATGAAGGACTAGTAGCCGAATTAAGATCCGCTCTTATTAATTCAGGCAAAGCTACGGTCGTTGACCGAGAGAAAACGGAACAAGCCTTAGATGAAATTGCATTTGGTAAATCTGGCCTTGTCGATAGAACTACCGCGCCCAAAATTGGGAGAATCACTGGTGCAGAAAAAATGGCCTCTCCTATTTTCTATAACAAAGACTTTTCATTAAGTCTGACCGATATTGAAACAACAAAAGTGGAATATAGTAAGTCGGTTCCAGTAGAAAACTATCAGGCTCTGATTCAGGATTTTATTAAATTCTTAGAACATAAAATTCTGCTGGTAAACATAAGTAAAATTATGAACCCAAACCCTTCTTTCAAAGCATCAATAAAGTCTTCAAAAAAGATTTATAAAAATAGTGAACCTATCCATTTTGAAATAAGTGTTTCCGAAACAGCATACGTATACCTACTCCTAATTCAAAACGATGGGGAAATATTTACGTTGTTCCCAAACGAAGAACAAACTGAAAACCTAATTGAATCAGATATGCCCCTAACAATTCCCAATGCTAATGCTAACTTTGTCTTTACTGCAGGTGAACCATTCGGAAGAGATGTAATCAAACTTATTGCCTCAAAAGAAAAAATGCAACTTTTCCAGTCCAGAAGGATCGCAGGCTCTCCCTTTGGGCAGATTACAGAAACACCTGAAAAAATCGCTAGAGGAATCAAGAAATTTACAATTGATCTTAAAAGTTCTGCTTGGACAAGTACCGAGATCGCAATCGAAACTCAACAGTAAAATTAATTAATGAAAAATGATGTTCTAAAAAGAAATGATGGGAAATTTTTTGACATTTTTTTCTCCCCAAATGACACTCGTTTAATTACTCTTTGTAATGCGAGGATCTTCATAGGTGAAAGTCTTTTGTCTTTTAGGATTACTGTGTGTATTCTACTCGCAACAATTGTTTGCCGACCCTCATAGAAATTTTTCAAATCCCTCCTCGCCTATTTTGCTAAGAAATGGTTTTTCGACTACGTGGCTAAATGAAACCTGGACACTTCAAAATGCTGAAGCACTCACAAATAGGTTTAACAGTCAAAACAGCACATTGGATGAAATATTGCAGTTCCTTTATGTCGCGAAACCAAAAATCAAACATTACACTATTCAAATTCAACTCAAACAAGACGTATTATCCATATTCAATCAACCATCATTACTTATTTCACAAATAGGTGAGGGATGGGAAATTTATCTGAATACAAAGAAAATTGCAGAACAAAATAGATTTATACAAAAGAGAACTAGAAATCTAGTCATACCCATTACATCGAAAACCTTAAACACAACGGATCAAATAGTTACTTTGGTGAATATTCACTTCTATGGAGAAATTACCTCACCTAACATAGGAGTAGATATTAACAGAATAAAACAAATTGATGATTACGTTAATTTGATCTCCGAGAGGGGAGAATTTTTTTCTATCTTTTTTGCAGGGATTTTTTTTATGCTTGGTTTTTATTTAATAAGCTTATATGCCCGTATCAAGAAGTACAAGAGCGTATTTTTCTTTGGATTATTCCAAATCACATATTCAATTTTTACATTCTCTTTGGGAGATTATGCTGCAAATGATTTTTATTTTAAAGAGAAAATACCGCAAATTGGAACCGTTTCATTATACCTATCTTTTCTCTTTCTTATTTACTTTCACGATTATTATCTGATCCGAAAATTATCTTGGATTTCAAAATTTAACACCGCCATCGTAATCTTATCTTGCTGTCTCACTTTGTTTGCCTTTGAGAAGTTCCCAAATCTAAATCAGGTTTTAGTTGTTTGGGAAACTCCTCAATTATTATTCTACCTATCTGTCATGATAAAAATAATTGGGAGAGATATTCGAAACAGAAGTCAACGGAACAGAGAAATTTCTTTTTTGAGTTTAATCAAAATTTTTTACAAAAATCGTGCAGGCACTCTATTAATCTTAATCATCATACTGGCGTTCTCCATTTATTTCGAAACATTTCTAGAATGGTACTTTCAATTCCAAACTCCTTTAGTGCCCGTAACCTCAATTGCATATTCGATTTTCATTACAAGTTTCATAGCAAACAAACTAGAAAACGTCATTATTCAAAATTCGATTTTACAAGTAACAATGGTGCACGAAAAAATTAGACATACATATGAAAAGGAAATCTCTATCGAAAAGGAACGTCAAAAAACTTTCTCTGATATCCATGATGAAACAAGTGCAGACTTAACCTTCTTAAGATTAAGGATTGAATCTTTCAAAGAAAGCGGTGATATTAATATTTCACAGGCAGATAACTTACTCCAGCTCATTAAAAGAATCTCGTCTGGAATTCGAGAAAAGTTGAATTCATTTCATGATTTAAAATCTCTGAGAGAAAATTTAATCGATGGAATTCATTTAGTAATCCTTAGAAAATACGAATCAACTGCCAAGGGGACACGAATAGAAAAAATTTCTGCTCTCGCTCAATCAGCTAACTTAGATTTCCAACAATTAGAATCTATAGTAAAAATTATACGAGAGATGGCAAATAATGATATAAAATATGGTATAGGAATTTCATCTTGGAAACTTTCTTACTTACCAGACTGCGCAACTATAGAGCTAATTTCACCTACTCAGTTTGTAGACAAGGACTTCCATCTCGGTTTTGGAGCAATAAATATTAAAACAACTCTTACTGAAAATCGTTTCAAGTTGGAAGATTATGGTAAAAACGAACTATTCCACTGGCTGATTAAAATACCATATAATATCAATTAAGATTATCTTTATTCGTTAGATACTCCTGATACCAATGGTAACATCCATAAAAAGCAATGAGTAAAAAAACAATATATTCCAGAGTCACAAAAGGAATTTCCTTTAAGGAGTAGATGGCAATACAAACTACATCCACAAGAACCCACAAAAACCAAGACTCCAACTTTCTTTGCGCTAACAAGAAATTGGCGACAATACTTGCTACAGTGGTAAATGCATCCCAATACAAAAAAGCCGGTGGTTTTTCGAAAATTTGTGGCATCCATACTGGCAACCGACTTATCATTTCTCCTAAAACATAAGTCCCTATTAGTATAGTAAAAACAAGAAGAATATTTTTTGTTTTGCCAAGAGATTGGATTTTTATATAAGCACCGGTTCTTTTTCGCCAAACATACCAACCATAAATACTCGATCCGAAAAAATAAATCTGTAGTAACATATCCGAATACAGTTGAATTTGAAAAAATAAAAAGAAAAAACAGATAGAGTTAAAGATCCCAATCGGCCAAGTGAGGATATGATTTCGGGAAGCCAAATAAACACAAACGAGACCAGAACTTGTTCCAAGGAATTCAATCAAACTGAGTGGATAACCAAATACAGAAAAAAGTGGAAGTTCAATTGAAAAATAGGAAAAAATATCTGTCATTAACAACTATATCCGAAAGAAATCTTCCTTAAACCCCTTTTCACCTAACCATTTACTTTGTAAAAGATTGTATCCGACAATTTCGAAATCCCGAGAAATCCACTTTTGATATTTCTTTTTGGATCTACTAAAGGCATAAGGATCAGAAAAACTCATTTCTTCTTTCATCACCGTATAGTCTTCGTTTGTTGGCACGGTAAAATATAAATAATTACAATACTTTGCTATTTTCTCTAATACACCTGGAATCATAGAATCGGGAAGGTATTGGATCACCGAATTACAAATCCCTAGTTCTACGGGTTCTTTTTCTAATTTAGAAAGTTTGAAAGTCTCTAAGGATTCATTGTATAAATGGAATTTGTCAGAACGTTTGACCCAATCTTTTTTTTTGAGATCTTCAAAGGCTTCTTTGGATGCATCCACTGCATACACTTTTACCGGAGAAAAAGTTTTTACCATCTCTCGAAGGAGGATCCCTTTTCCAAAACCAAAGTCTGCCATTTTATAAACAGGGATTTCCATCAGTTGGAAGAGAGCCTTTAAATATTCTGCATGTTGTTTGGCATTATAAGATCCATCAACATCCAGTCCATTTCCGTATATATCCGACCAATAGCTGTCATCAAACTTTTTGCCATTTTTACCAAGGCCAAAGTTCTTTTTGTTCAAAAAACCTTTCACTAAAATTGAACTCCCAAACTTTGTAATTCACGTATCATTTCTTTGATATATTTTGGTTCTTTCGTCAGTTGTTCGACTTCTTCTTCAAAAGCTTTTGTCACCATTTGATTGTCATTTTTGACTCGTTTCAAATAAGAAGTAAGAGACTCTTTTGTGATTTTTCTTTCTGAAAAATCAGCCATAAGGGGATGAGAAAAAAATCTTTGTCGAATGGAATCTTCGAGTTCTCGTATCTTTGTTTTTATGATTCCCACAAATCGTTTGATGGAGGTATCATGAAAAGAAACATCCGTTTGTTGGTTTGGAAGAAGTTCATCAACCTGCATTTTGATCTCTAGAATTTCTGCAATATTCATATTGTCTCTCGCACCAGAAAGTTTTGTCATCAGTTTGGATTTTTTTTCCCGTAAAACAGGATCCTGTTCTTTATCTGGATGGATGAGTTTTGCTAAATTTTTAAATAAAGTATTGATGTCTGTGCTGAGTAAACGTTCCGATTCTAAGATCTTTTTTTCCTTTTCTATTTGCGATTTACTCTTTTTTCTTTCGTTTGTTTTGGAGCCTCTACCTTTAAAGTAATCGGATCTATATTCCTCATACTTTTCCCGAAATTCCCTATACTTCTCTTCGTGTGATTCTCGTTCTTCTTCGGAATCAAACCCAGTTCGGTTTAAATCATCCAAATCAATTTCAACTCCAAAGGTATTTTTGATTTTAGATTCCATTTGGTTTTTATACCGGAGTCTTTCCATTCGTTCAAATTTTGTTTCTAATAAATCGCGGAATTTTCCATAGAAGTTTGGGTCTTCTAAAATCGAATCTGTACATATATCCAAAAGATAACGACGGAGGAACTCCCTTTGCATCTTTCCAAAGGAAAGTTTTTCTTCGATTAAAATGCCACACATCAGTTCAAAACGCGTTCGTTCTAATTTTTTTTGTTTTTCTAACTCAGGTAGAACCTCTTTTAAATAGGTATCGTTTACCATCTGAAACAATGGTTCGATTTCTTTAGAATGTTCTAAGATTTCTTTATGTTTTTTGAGAGCGTCGTTAAATTCTTTTTGGGCTTTGGTTTGGTTAGAAGAAGATCCCGTCCAAATCAAAGTTTCTTCTGTTTTGGCAGTAATGGGTTTTGATTTTTGTTTTGGCATACAAGAGAAATCGCCAGAGGAGAAATCCTTCTGGCGACTGGTTTTTAGACTTTAACTTGTGTTTTGCTTATGCTTTCATCAAATTCAAAGCAGCACCAGCTTTGAACCATTCTATCTGTTGTGCATTGTAAGTATGGTTTACGGAGATTTCATCCTTTTTACCATCCTTATGATTTAGCACAAGAGTGAGTGGTTTTCCTTCAGCAAAACTAGTGAGTCCAACAATATCAATCACATCGTCTTCTTGGATTTTATCGTAGTCTTCTTTGTTTGCAAAAGTAAGTGCTAACATCCCTTGTTTTTTCAAGTTTGTTTCGTGAATCCGTGCAAAAGATTTTACTAGAACCGCTCTCACACCAAGATGTCTTGGTTCCATCGCAGCATGTTCACGTGAAGATCCTTCTCCGTAGTTTTCGTCACCCACTACAATAGATCCAATCCCTTGAGCCTTGTAAGCTCTTTGGGTTTGTGGAACTGGTTCGTAGTTTCCGTTCAGTTGGTTTTTCACTTCATTGATTTTTCCGTTGAAGTTGTTTGTAGCACCAATGAGTAAGTTATTGGAAATATTGTCCAAGTGACCACGGAACTTAAGCCAAGGGCCTGCCATCGAAATATGGTCAGTTGTACATTTTCCTTTGGCTTTGATAAGAAGTTTCAATCCTTTGAGATCGGTTCCTTCCCAAGCTTTGAAAGGAGCCAGGAGTTGGAGTCTAGTGGATGCTGGATCCACGATCACTTGGACTCCAGAACCGTCAGCCGCAGGAGCGACAAAACCCGCATCCTCTACCGCAAAACCTTTGCTAGGTAGTTCTTCACCAGTAGGTGGATCCAATTTTACTTGTTCCCCTTTTTCATTGGTCAAAGTGTCAGTCAGTGGATTGAATCCTAAGTCCCCGGCAATGGCAAGGGCCGTAGTGATCTCTGGAGATGCCACGAATGCGTATGTGTTTGGGTTTCCATCTTGGCGAGCTTGGAAGTTACGGTTGAAGGAGTGAACGATTGTGTTCTTTTCCTTTTTGTCTGCTCCCACACGTGACCACATCCCAATACAAGGGCCACAAGCATTCGAGAATACTTTGGCACCGATATTATGGAAAGAATCAATGAATCCATCTCTTTGGATGGTGTATCGAACCAGTTCCGATCCAGGAGTGATGGTGAATTCTGCTTTGGTTTTTAATCCTTTGGCAGCCACTTGTTTTGCAAGAGAAGCAGCTCTTGAGATATCTTCATAGGAAGAGTTAGTACAAGATCCAATCAAACCTACTTCAACTTTGAGGGGCCAACCATTCTTTACTGCTTCTTCTTTCATTTTGGAAATAGGAGTCGCAAGGTCAGGAGTGAATGGACCATTTACATAAGGTTCTAAAGTATTGAGATCAATTTCAATCACTTGGTCAAAGTATTTGGATGGATCCGCATAAACTTCTGGATCTGCAGTGAGATGAGCTTTGTATTTGTTTGCAAGATCAGCCACATCACTTCTGTTAGTGGATCTTAAGTATCTCTCCATAGAATCATCATAACCAAAAGTAGAAGTGGTGGCACCAATTTCTGCTCCCATGTTACAGATTGTACCTTTTCCAGTACAAGAAAGGGCTTCCGCACCTGGACCAAAGTATTCTACAATGGCACCAGTTCCTCCTTTTACAGTGAGGATCCCTGCCACTTTTAAGATAACGTCTTTTGCAGAAGTCCAACCGTTTAGTTTTCCAGTGAGTTTGACACCAATCGCTTTTGGCCACTTGAGTTCCCAAGCAAGACCAGCCATCACGTCACAAGCATCCGCTCCACCAACTCCGATCGCAACCATTCCGAGTCCACCAGCATTCACTGTATGAGAATCGGTTCCAATCATCATACCACCAGGGAAGGCATAGTTTTCTAAAACCACTTGGTGGATGATACCAGCACCTGGTTTCCAAAAACCTATTCCATACTTATTAGTAACTGAGGATAAAAAATCATATACTTCTTTGTTTTCTTTGACGGCAAAAGTAAGATCCACACCAGATTCGTCTTTTGCTGTGATCAAGTGGTCACAATGAACGGTAGATGGAACCGCTACTTTTTTTCGACCAGCTTGCATAAATTGGAGAAGCGCCATTTGCGCTGTTGCATCTTGCATAGCAACTCGGTCTGGTGCAAAGTCAACATAGTCAACACCGCGACCAAAACTCTTTGTTGGATTACCATCCCAAAGGTGGTTGTATAAAATCTTCTCTGTAAGTGTGAGGGGCCGACCCACTACCTTCCTGGCTTGTGCTATGGCCGCTTCCATTTTGGAATAACGTGCCGCAATCATTTCTATATCAAATGCCATCTGAACCTCTTATACCTATCAGACTGCATGAAAAAAGGGAATCAATCGAAAATTAAACTACAAGAAGTAAAATCAGTAAAATTGGGTCTTTAGTGAGACCCAGTATCTTTTCTAACCGTCAATACGGACATAAACTTCGTCAGCTTTGAGGATGAGCCCCGATTTGATTTCGATAAGCCTAGTATTGACAAAAACTCCGTCTTGGTATGGAGTCACAATTCCTGTAATGATGACACCGAGTTTCAAAACGTCGCCTATTTTCCGCAAGGTGGCGGTGTCCGTCGCAGCATCCAAACCAATACCTGCTTCTTTTAAAGCTTTTTCGTTCGCAAGTCGGTCTAAAATCTGGAAACGATCTTTTTTTACAAGTTCTGTAGTCAGTTTTTCGGCGAGGATTTCACCGTAAGGACTTTTTTTGCCCTCATGATCTAAAAAGGTCAAAACCACGAGTCGCTCCGGTTGAAAATAAGAACCTTTTTCAGAAAGAGAAATGGCCAATTGTTCCAGTGGTGGGGTAATTATTTTTTTGGGTTTAGATTCTCTTTCTTCTCCCAGATAACAAGCATTAACGCTTAGCAAAAAAACAATCAAACTTAAGATTCTAAAAGGCAAGTTCCATCCCGAGTGAGGTAACCTGTTCATAAAACGATTTTCCATTAAAGCCATTCCCATACATAAATCCACCGGGAACCCCAATCAGCATACCGTCTTTATAGAATTGATTTTGAAAATTCAAAAAAAAAGTAGTTTTTAAGCGACCAGGGTGTTTACCGCGAAAAGAGGCAGAAAATGTTTCTGGAGATTTACCATTTTGGTCTTTGACTTGTAATAAGGGATCGTTAAAAACATTGAAGATTTGGTTCCCTACGTAGAGAGAATAATTTTTAGATGGACCGAGAAAAACAATGAAACCAAGAGAGGCAATGTCCTGAGTCGGAGAAAAACCTGTTTGTCCCCCTTGTGCGGCATTAGGTCTTGCGTTTACGTAATTGTATTTTACGTTTAGTTGGACCTTGTCGCTACCAAAAAAAAAAGAAAACTTTCCACCTTCCGCACCGTACGCTGTAACAGGATTTTCTGTTTTTACATTATAAACAGAAGTTTGTACTTTCACAAACCGCGATGGAGAAAAACTATCCTGATATTCATAAAGTTGTTTTGGATCAACTAATAGGCGCTTATTGGCTTCCATTTGACGGAAAATCAATGTAGCCGAGGGGTGTACAGGCGTTGTAAGGATTGGTTGCGACAAAGAAGGTTCGCCAGAGAGTTTAGCATCCCAAATCAATGCTGATTGAGGGGAACGTTCTAAATCGATTTTGGATCCAGAATCGTTAGAAGAATTCCATTTTGAATTTTTAGAATTTCCTTCTTTAACGTCCCCCAACAATCCCAACGATAATGACTTTAGTGTTTTCTTATATTCGAAAGTTTGAGAATTTCCTTCTCTTAACTTTAATTTAATAGGATTTGGATATACATATTCTTCCCCTAATTCTAACGAACTTGGAGATTCTAATTCTTTTACGGCAGGTTCTTTTACAGGAGCAATAAAAACCACCCCGAGCAAACCTAAACCAGAGAATAAGGAAATAAAAATCGAAGCTTTTGGGGAATACATAAAGAAACTGTAGAAACATATTTCCTAAATTCAAAGGAATGTAAATCTATTTTTAAAACAGGAACATCGAATCACCATAAGAATAAAAGCGAAACCCGTTCTTCAATGCATAACGATAAGAATCCAACACAAGTTGAGTCGTAGCAAACGCACTGACAAGAAGCAGAAGACTAGATTTAGGAAGATGAAAATTTGTGATCAGACCTTGTACTGATTGAATGTCGTCACCTGGCGACAAAAAGATGTCAGTTTGCCCTACTCCCACCTTATATGTCTTCAATTGAGAATCAAACACAGATTCCAATACACGGAGAGTCGTAGTTCCGACTGCAATGACTCTCCGATTCTCCTTCCTTGCTTCGTTTAACTTTGTAGCGGTGGATGCAGGAACTGAGTAGTTCTCCTTATGTAGCGTTTTAGTCTGCCATTGTTCGGTGGTCAGAGGACGAAATGTCCCATAACCAATCTGCAATTCCACTGGAAGAAACTCGACACCTCGAGATCCTAAAGTTTTTTTCAGCTGGTCAGTAAAATGAAGCCCTGCCGTTGGTGCCGCAACAGACCCCGAACGATTGGCAAAAATAGTTTGGTATCGAACTTTGTCCTCTTCCGTTACGTTTCGTTTTAAATAAGGCGGAATTGGAATGTTTCCAAAGATTTCAAAGTCAAAATCCGAAATTGACCTCTCCGAAGATAAAACAGAAAGTTCTTCTTTTGCCCCTTTATAGGAAAATTCAAATTCTCGAAAGCCAACGGGGAACAATTTATCAGCTAACTTTAATTTGGCTCTATTTTTTAAGATACATAACCAAACATTTCCAGTTTCATCCTCTGGTTCTAAAAAAATCGATTCGTGAATACGACCGGATTCTACTTGTAGATAAACGCGACGATAAGACACTTTTGTCTCATTATATACAAAAACATCGCCTGGTCGCACAAGGTTAGTAATGTCTCGAAAGAGAGGTGCTTCCCAAAATTTAGATTGGGACCTATCCACCACAAGAAGTCGCGACTCGTCTCTTTTTTCTAAGGGAAATTTAGCAATCTGTTCCTCGGGAAGGTGAAAATCGTATTCCTGTAAAAAATCCATCTTTGTATACCCTTGGGAAAACCTTGTCAATTAACCAGAAATATTGGGAATGGTAGGAAAACTATGTGGAAATTTTTAGAAAACTTAGAGAACCGAGGGAAATGGGTCTTAACTGCAATTCTTTTGATTCTACTGGCCCTTTCTGTCTCAAGATCCAAACAAAAATCAGATTTTTTGGATTATTACCATGCGGCGGAACGTTGGGAAACGGGTGAAAATCTCTATCGGTTTGATGTGGCTTTTGAACTCCAAACTAAAATTAAAACCGTGGAAGACCTCTTCCTCCCAGAAAATCTCCATCTACTTGTTGCCTTACAAAACGAAACTGCAACTTATATCTACCCTCCATTATTTTCCTTTTTACTGATCCCGTTTACCTACCTATCCGAAAATGGGGCTGCCCTTGTATTCGAATTATTGAGTATCATTGCTTTAGCTCTAATCTTATATTTAATTTTTCAAAATAAAGAAATTTCTAATCACAAAACAAAATTCCCCTATCTGATTTTACTAGGTAGTTTATTATTTAATTTTCGATTTTTAGAAAGTCATATCCAAAACAACCAAGTGGGGATCCTCCTCATTTTACTTGTGTTAGTATCACTTACCATAAGATCGCATTTGGTCAGCGGTATCCTTTTGGCTCTGGCAGTGAGTATAAAAATCACCCCTTTGGTATTTCTTTTTGTATTTGTTTATGAAAAACAATACAAACGAATCCTTTGGTTTTTACTGGGAATGATTCTTTGGAATGCCCTTCCCCTTTTATATAACTGGGACTACACCATTCAAATGACAAATGAATGGCTCACAGAAATTTTAGGAAATGCATTTAGTAATCCGCTTCTTCGGTCTTGGAAAAACAACCAATCATTAAGTTCTACCTTGGCAAAATATTTTGTTTCCGGTGCGGACATGATCAACCAACCAACCTATGGACTGCCTTTTTTCAACGTCTCACTTTCTATTTTAAAAATCATCCAACTACTATTTGTATTTTTATTTGGAATCCCACTTTTACTTCTTTGGAAAAAAGAAAACAAAAAATGGGAAATCATTTCATTACTATTTTTAATATCCGCTCTTTTTAGTGGGATCAGTTGGGTTCATAGTTTTATCATTTGTTTGGTACCGATTTATTTCATCCTAAATCGAATTGTGAACTTAGAAGATAAAAAAGAAATTTACGTTTTGTTTTTTATTTTGAGTTTACCACTTCTTGCTCATAGAACTTTTGTTGGCTCAAAAACAGAAGCCTTACTATCAATGTTTTCGGTTTTATTCTACACCACTAGTCTATTGTATTTTTATATTGTAAGGTTTGCATTGCGTGAAACAGAAAATCGGAATTGATGCGCGACCCCTCGCCTATGGAATGACTGGAAATTCACGCTATTTAGCAGAAGTTCTACGAGTCATCCTACCAAAACACAAAAATAAAGAATTTTTTCTCTATACGAACAAACCAGTTCACCCAGTGTTTCATGATCTTCTTGGACCCAACACAAAAGTGGTTCTGGAACCCAAAAATATTCCTGGACCAATTTATTTAAATTTTATTCTACCAAGACGACTCAAAAGAGATGGAGTGGAAGTATTTTGGGGCACCATACAAATGTTACCTTTTCTCAAACTCCCCATTCCCAGTTATGTAAATTATCATGACCTAAACTTTATTTCTGCGCCAGAAACAATGGCTAAGTGGAACTACATACAACATAAATTTTTGTCCCCCGTCACGATGAAAAATGCGGACAAAATCTTTTGTTTATCAAAAAATACTAAGATCGAAATTGTTAATTTCAATCAAAACTTTGAGAACAAATGTATTGTTGTGTATCCTGGGGTTTCCAAACCAAAACCAACCAAAGAAACACAGAAGTTCCCAAAAGATTTTTTTCTGACAGTGGGAACCTTAGAACCTCGGAAGAATATCAACCGTTTAGTGGATGCATTTTTAGATTTTAAAACCAAACACCCTAAAGACAAACATTCACTTCTCATTATGGGTCGGAAGGGTTGGGGTGAAGAAGGAGAGTTTTTATACCAAAAACTAAAAGACTCCAAAATTCAAAACTTAGGGATTCAATTCATTGAAAAACCGGATGATAAAACCCTTGCAGAAGCATTTAAACAATGTAAGGCGTTCTTTTTCCCATCCCTTCACGAAGGATTTGGACTTCCCCTTTTGGAAGCAATGTTAGAAGACAAACGTTGTGTTGCCTCCGATATCCCTGTATTTAAGGAAATTTTATCTGATAAGTGCGATCTATATGTTTCTCCAAAGGAAACCAAGGATTGGACTCGTAGTTTTGAATTGATGTCGGGTCCAAAAAAACCCAGATCTCCAAAGTTCCCAGCCAAACAATGGACTTGGGAAGAAACAGCTAAAAAAATAGAAGAGGTACTCTTTCAATGAAAATAATTCGCAAATGGATTTCTAAATGGAAAGAATTCAAAAGTAAAAAAGAAGCCGCTTATTTTGGAACCACGTTGTATGATGAGTTAACAATCAACCCACTCCCATCTCTATTTCTCATCATTGGGACTGTTCTTTTTTTCACTTATAGTTTGTCTTATGCCTTTTATTTAGGTAAGTTTTTTTATTGGTTTGTGGGAGTTCTTGAGATTACTAAAGTTTTAAAAATCCCATTTTTAGATGAACTCCGGTATTACCACTACCTTTCTGTTTTTGTATATTTTTACATTGCCATTTCATTTCTAATTGACGTTAGTCGACTTTTGAACAAATGGAATCGGAGAACTGTTTTTGTTAAAAACGAAATCTGGCAAATCCAAAGATTTGGGTTTGGAAAAAAACTAATCAAATTCGATATTCAAACCGAAGGGTTACAACTTGGGTTGGAACACGGTGGACTTGCTGATTATTTGGGTTGGAATCGCCTAGTATGGGAAAAAAATGGAACACTTGAATTTTCCACTCCTTATTTTTTTCCGTATAAAAAGAATAAAACCATCATCAATCGAATTTTGAATCGTTAAGAGTGGATTTGAATTTTTGAAAAAGTTATTCATTCTCCTTTTTATCCTTTTTCTTTTTTTATTTCATCTTAGATTCCTCTCACGGGCCTTTGATTGGGATTCTTGTGTTTATGCACTCAATATACAAAAAGATAGGATCGAATCAGCATTTTTTAATCCACACCATCTTGGATTTGAATCTTCTGGTTTACTCTATTGGAAAATGATTCGTTCAATTTATCCGACAACGGATATTATGTTTTTTTTGCGGTTACGGATTTTAAGTTTTTCATTATTTTTTTTAGGTTTGTTCATTTGGCTCTATTACAAACTATATAAAGACATATTTTTAGGTGTGATTCTTGCTCTCGTCATCCAAGTAAGCCAAGCATTTTGGTTCTATAGTTTACACAATGACACTCCCCTCATTCATTCTTGTTTGATGGCAATGTTGTTTCTATTAACAATCTATTACTTAAGAAAAGGGTTATCTACCAGACACCTCGTAGTTTTATGGATCATCCAACTTTTTAGCATTTACTTCCATCAATCGAATGTGATTCACTTTGGGATGGTTCCCATGGCAATATTTTTATCTCCGAATAGAAGTATGGGTAAAAAATTAAGAATCATATTTTTCTATTTAACCTGCCTTGGCGTAGCCACAATTCTCTCTTATTTATTCGTTGGATTCATTATATTAAAACGTGGCCTTGGACCCTTAGATGAAAAACATTTTTCCTTTTGGATGTTTTTGTATGCTGCCATCAACCGTTGGGGGACAAGTCTCGGAGAAGAAAAAAACTACGTTTTGTATTTTTACAGAGGGATTGGAGACGCTTTTTTAGTATTCCAGAACGTCATTCCGAAGTTCCGAGTGAACCTATTTGACTTCCAAAATCCAAAACACCTTCCCTACAATTTGAATCTTTTATTCTGGATTTTTAGTTTGTGTCTGGGAATTTTGAATTTCCGTACTATGTGGGCCAAATACAAACAAGAACTATTGGTGATGCTGTTTTGGCTCATACCTTCCATTGCTTTTTATACATGGTGGGAAGGTTATTTTTTCGAGTTTTGGGTCGGTACAACTATCGGGTTATGGATTTTGAATTCTTATACTTTACAATCCTTATCGATACCCATATTACCAAAATTTTCTAGTGCCCTCCTCCATACAATTTATCTGGTTTTATTTCTTTTTTACTTCAGTACTAATTTTACATTTTCAACTCTTCCCAGATCTATCGGCCCTAAGTTTGGATACACCGAAGGAATTCAGGGACCTGTTGAAAAATTGGCAGAAGAATCAATTTACCGCTAGGAACCAAACAAATGTTATTTAACTCCTTTGAATTTTTAGTTTTTTTCTTTTTAACCATCATTGTAGGGAACATTCTAAAGAACCGCTGGCAAAAACTCTTTTTCCTACTTACCAGTTACTACTTTTACATGGCATGGCAACCATCATCTATCTCTTGTACAGCGATGGCACCAGATGGTTTTAAGTTTTATACAGACAGACTTTATTGTGACTTCAAAATCAATCCGTATGTTTTTATATTAATTTTTTCAACAATCATTGATTACTTTGCCGCAACCCTAATTGAAGCAAAAAAAGACGACGATAGCACAAGAGGATGGTTACTGGTTCTCTCTCTTGTGGTGAACATTGGAACTCTGGGATTTTTTAAATATACGGACTTTCTTCTTGGAGTCATCAATGACATTCATCTTCTAGGCGCGTATCAATTCCCAAAACAAAACATTATCCTTCCTGTAGGTATTTCTTTTTATACCTTTCAGTCCATGAGTTATACCATCGATGTATACAATCGTAAAATTGAAGCTCGAAAATCATTTTTAGATTTTGCGTTATATGTTGCATTTTTCCCACAACTAGTCGCAGGGCCCATCGTACGTGCGGAAACATTCTTTCGAGATTTGGATTTTCGTTTAAGTGTTTATAAAGAACATATAGAAGCTGCTTTTGCTTTGATTCTAATTGGGTTTACTAGGAAAATTGTTTTTGCAGACAACCTCGCTAGAGTTGTGGATTCCACATTTGCCAATTACCAAAATTTAAACTCCATTGAAATCTGGACAGGTGCCCTAGCATTTGGATGGCAAATCTATTTTGATTTTGCAGGATACACAGACATCGCTATTGGCGTTGCAAGGTTATTCGGATTTCAATTCAATCCTAACTTCAACTTCCCTATGTCATGCAGAAATATTGCAGACCATTGGTCCAGATGGCATATATCCTTTTCCACATGGATCAGAGATTACATTTATATTCCATTAGGTGGTTCAAGAGTAAGTCTTATTATGTACATTCGAAACATAATGATCACTTGGCTTTTTGCTGGTTTATGGCATGGCGCCGCCTATCATTATGTTGGCTGGGGAATTTGGCAAGGGACCATGTTACTTTCCCACAAGTTTTACGGAGATACCAAACTAGCTAAATTTTTGAATGGTAAAGGTGGAATCGCTTACGACTTATTTGCACGAATCTTTACTATGTTCTGTTTGGCATTTGGTTTTATTTTGTTCCGTGCGGAAACAATGGAAAAAGCCATCCCGATGATGAAAGCACTTGTTTTTCTAAATGACTCAGTGGCTCCACTCACTCGTTGGACCAACTATAGATTTGGAATTTTGCTAGTGATTTGTTTTACCGCAAGTTATGTTTTTTCAAAAAGACAAATCCCTACGCTTCTCACAGGAAGTTGGATTAAATATACTACTTTTGTCATTGTGAATGTATTGTTATTATTACTTTTTGGAGTCACTGAAAGTCAGAACTTTCTCTACTTTCAATTTTAAATATGAATTTATTAAAAGAAACAATCTTATTTCTTACAGATAAAAAGTTTGTAGTCGCAATAACTTTTCTATTATCATTCGAAATTCTTTTGCAATTTGGTTTTTATAAACCTTATTTGAAAAAGAATTCCTACGCATCCAATATCAATCGAGTAACAGAACATGTTATTTCCAAACGAAATGTATTGGATCCAGATATATTGATTGTAGGAACTTCTGTTGCTTTCGAAGGGATCAGTATTCGGATTCTAAACGAGAAGTTACAAAAGTCAGGATGGAAAACACAATCGGTTGCGGTTCGTGGTTCAGAACTAATTGTCCAACACCGCATTTTAGAAGAGTATCTACATGAATTCCCTAATGTAAAAATCATCCTACATGTGATGGAACCAGGGATGCCTTGGGTTGACCGAAAAAATATGGTAGATCCCACCATGGCAATGTTATCCGAATTAGGAAACTTTAAGGCAATCCCTTCAGCTCACGAATTCGAATACGATTTAGATTTTTCAAACTACCTATTCCTTACTTTTAAATCCGTTGCTTATCGCAAAGATCTTTCTGATCTTGTCATCAATTTTAACGAAAGATTAAAAGCCATTTCAAGAAATCGCAAAAATCCAAACACAAATCCATGGGACTATGAAAATGATCATCCTGAATCTATTGAAGATTACAAGCTTACAAACGTTGAGGATTGTTTAAATCGTTTGGCTTTGGGTAATCCCATTGAAATACCAAAGGCCTCTAATCCAGACCATAGGCGAATGTTATTTGAAACTTGTGGTGTGGCCAGTGTTGTTCCACAAGATTCAAATGCTACAGAAGATACAAAACGATATTTCCGAAGATTAAAAAAAATGTACAACTTTGTTGGTAATAAAAATATTCATATCATCAATGTTTTTGCACCCTATTCTGATGTGATTCGAAAAGTAAATAATGAAGGCCGAATGAAAGTTTGGTTAGATGGATTGACAGAAGCTTTGGCATCTCAACAAAGTTTGGATCAAATGGATCTTCAAGATTCTTTAGGAACAACCAACGGTAAGTATTGTTTTGATTTGATTCATTTGAATCAAGCAGGGATGAAAGAGTTCACCGACGTTCTCGCGAATCAACTGGAGAAAAAACTTGGAAAACGATGATATCACTCTAAACCAATTGCAGTCTACAGTCAACGATTGGATTCAAACGATTGGAGTGAGATATTTTTCAGAACTAACAAATTTGGCCATTCTTATGGAAGAAGTCGGTGAACTATCAAGACTGATGGCAAGAAAGTATGGAGACCAATCGTTCAAAGCAGGAGAGTCCGCTGATAAAATCCCGAGTGAGATTGGCGATATTTTATTTGTTCTTACTTGTTTAGCGAACCAAATGGGAATCTCATTACAAGATGTTATCCAATCCACTATCAAAAAAAATACCAACCGCGACCTTAACCGACACAAAAACAATCCTAAACTTTAAGATTTGCATCGATAGGGATACCAGCTTCCCTTCGAATGGCGTTCCAATAGGAAGCCAAATGTGCTGGATGAGAGTTCATATCCGAAATACAATATTCAAATTTGCTACGAAAGATTGGATTTGTATTTAATACAGGTTCATACTTAGGATAATCAATCCACATATCTTTAAAAAACTGTTTCTGGCCCTCATAATCATAATCTTCTCGGAAAAACATATATGCATGGGCCAAATCATGAAGAAGATGTTCAAAAGCATCTCGTTTTTCTTCTACTAAACTGCCTTCCAACGCATGTTCCCAACTAATAGTTGAATATCGATAACCATGACTTTGTGATTCTAACATTTCCAAAGAACTTGGATTATAATTTATCAGTCGGATATCCCACTCTCCTAAATGCCATTTCCAAAGTGCAAATCGTACGGTATCAGGCATCCCATAAAACCGAACCACTTCTAAAAATTCTTGCGATTGGATTCGATTGGGTAATGGTTTACCCATTCTAAGAAAAGGATGTTTTTTGACTCTGCTTTCTAGGTATAAAAGAACAAGTTGGAAACTTAAGTGACTGTCGGATATTTGACCCGATTCCCAATCAGACTTTAAAGAAATTAAATTGGGCAGAATGGCTTTGGCTTCTATTTTTAATTCTGCTTCTGGTATACAGATTTTTTTAAAGGAGCCGTAGATTCGGCCATTTTCATGGGGCATAAATACTAATTAGAAAGTCCGTAATACTCCGTTCCATGGTGAAACATCCCACTAATTTCTCCACCAAGAAAAAATAATGTACCATCTGAAAATTTTACACCGGTATGTTTTGCTATACTGTATTTGGACATACCCATATCGAAAAAATTATTACTCTTTGAATAATCAAGTTTCTCTATCATCCGACTTGGTTCAGTTGTATCATAACGGAACGCACCGCCATAAAATAGAATCCCACCATCAGGAAGTTCAGAAGCTACACTCCACTCACGTTTATACTTTGAATTGGCAATGGTATAGATTTGATTACGAGTTATATCAAACAACATGGTAGAATTATTCAAATTAGATAGTTGAGCACCATAAATTAAAACATTCCCATCCACAAGTTTCATACATTTTAAAACTCCAACAGGAACTGGCAATGTCGGCCCCCAAGAGAAGGTTTGTGTAATAGGATTATAGAATTCTGTTGTATCTTTCGGTGAATAAATTCCATCAGTACCCCCAATCACAAACACTCTACCATCATTAAGTAATACGGAACATGAAAACGATCTTGGAGTCATCATTCGATTTGTAATTTCTGTATAAGTTCCAGTAGAGGGATCATAAATTTCTGCAGTATTTAAAGAAGTAAAATAGGCAGGTGTTATCGGTGTAAAATCACGAATTCCTCCTAAGATAATCACCTTCCCATCTTGGAGTTTGACTGCATTGTGTAAGTGCCTTGGACCATTCATATTTCCCGTTGGAGTGAAGGCTGTCGTTTCGGAATTAAATACATAACTTGAAGTTAATGCGGTTGCTGTTGCCGGAAGAATCCCTCCAGAAATAAGAATATTTTTCCCATCCAACATCACACCTCGCTCTCCGCGAAAAATCTGAGGTAAACTAGGATTGGTTAGTACAAAACTGGAAGCACCTCTTCTTAAAATTTCCGCACTGGAATTCGATCCATAAATTGCGATTACATCTCCGTCATCATTTAAAAAAGCTTCAAATTCAGATCGACCTTGTATTAACGCGGGGCCTGCCACTAACCCGATAAATTGTACTGTTATTGAATTTGAAACTAAATTACCGGCATTGTCTCTTGAATTTAAAAATTGTAGAGTGAGTGATCCTGGATCATTGGATGAAAAATTAGTTTCAAAATATACTCGATACGTTGTTTCAGTCACTTTCTGTACAGACCGAAGTACGATTGAAGAAGCTAATGACCCACTCAATATGGGAGGTCCAAAATTTGCTAATGGTTCCGATACAGTAAAGTCCCAATACCTAGCAGAAAAAAAAGTATAATCAGTGATAGGAATGTAACCATTGAGAGAAACTGTCGGAATTTGTGTATCGATGACGATAGAAATTTTGTCATCCAACAAAGTTTCACCTGCATTCGATACAACTCCAGAAAGTATCAATTCATACCGGCCATCACTAGTTAGTGGGTCAAAAGAAACTAGAAGTTGGTTAGAGTCAACCTTACTAAAGTGAATATTGGAAAACACTACTTGATTTGCAGCTGCCAAATAATCAGCATCCAGATTCGCAAGTTCTCTGTTACACTCTAGTAATACCTGATCTACATTTCCTATCGACTTACCCTTGGTGTTGGTGGCACAATTGAAGGGAGTAGTATTTAAAAAAGTGCTTAACAATAATCCTTGAGTCGATTTTTGATCATATAAATTTCCGAATTCACCTGGGAACTTACATCCAATCGAAAAAAATAGTAATAAAGGAATCCACTTATTCAAAGCTGTATTCCTCCGTGTTCCCGAGAATTTCACCAATCCTACCACCAAGAATCATTCCTCCACCAGCGGATGAATAACGAATCTCACAACCTTCCCATCGTGCATTTAAGGAACGACTTGTCATATAAAATCGATTGTTTGATTCCGACCACGACTCGGTGTCATGAATCGAATCAAATGTGGATCCATTCACAGTACGGTATTCTAAACCACCTGCGACTATGAGTTGGTCTTTTCCATAGGGAAATACAAAAGAAGAACCCCACTCCCTACCAAATAATAAATTTTTATGATCTCTAATTGTATCAGTTGTTGGATTATAAATCTGAGCTCGTAGTACCGGCTGGCTAATATCAAAACGTGAGTCAACACCCCCTAAAATCAATATTTCGCCATTACCCAAAACATGAGCAAAATGATTAAATCTTTTATAAAGTTTAGCCGTTGAACTTGTGAGAGTTTTGGAATTTATATCATAGATTTCAATTGAATCCAATGCATAGGCATTAAAGTCATTTGCCATAATTCCTATCGCATCAGACCGTTCCCCTCCAAAAATAATCACCTTACCAGAGGAATGGGAGAATACTTGTGTTTGTTTCCCTCTAGAATCAGATAAGTTCCCAATAGTTTCAACAGTCATCGTTGCTGGATTATTTGTAATGTGAACCAACTCAACCATTGCAACCGACTGAAAAGGTTTAAAAGGGCTAAGACCTCCTACGACCAATACATCACCATTGGGTAGAACTGTCATTTTATGTAACTGTCGTGGTGTTGTAAGATGTGGACCTTCTGTCCAAACATTGGTAACAGGGTCGTAGACCTCTGTAGAACTCAATCCTCCATTAGATGGATCCCCAACCTTCCCACCAAACCCACCTGAGGCGAAAAGTCTTCCGTCAGGAAGTTTTACAACGTCAAACTCCTGCCTACGGTAAACCATATCAGGACCTTGAACAAATTGTTTGGAAATCGGATTGTAGTATTCAACATGGCTCAAAGTTCCATTGCCGTTAATCAAAACATCTTTTTTGGCTCGCCCACCAAATACAAAACGCCGCCCATCGTTTAATTCAATACCAACACAAGATCTTCTCGCCACATTAAGATTTGGTCCACTGCGAAATGCAAAAACATTTATGGGAACCATAACTGTGTCTTGTGAATTGGATGCTTTGTCTTTTACATTTGATAAAGAAACAGTTAGTATACCACCATTTGAATTTGGATTCCCAGCAAATAACAATCGAATATTACGGGAAGAAACAATGATATCCGAAACAACCAAACTGTTTTTAGCAGTTCCAGACAAAGTAACCTGGGAAAGTTTTCCATCCCATACAATGTCTTCGTTTGAAACGATATCTAAAAATCCAGACTGCAATTCTGATATATCAATTCCATTCCCTGTCCTTACTTCCAAAACTGGCGGATGAGAATCTATTTCAAAATCAAAGTTCTCGGGATTTACTAAAAGTGATTCGTTTAAATAATAATCTTTTAAGTTGATATTAAATTTCCCACTCGTAATAGAAGGTTTCATACGAACTTCGTATAAAAATCGACTCCTTGGAATTACTTGTGATATAGGGCTTATCCCGGCTCCGGAAACGGGTAATTGTAATCCATCCTCTTTGCTCGTAAAATCATGATTAGTTGATACGTAAATAATACCGCCAGGTTGCACTCGATTGGTGGAAAATTCCATGGTGACAACAGGATCCAAATTCAAAAGCAACAACCCTAAACTTGTTGGCGATTTTGGATCATATAAATTGTTACCCGGTGTTATTTTACACGAGATCAAACAAAAAAGTAGAATGGCAAACTTAATCTTTTCCATATAATTCTACCCTTCTATCGTTTAAGACTGAATCACCAAATATGATGACCCCTCTTGCCGTTTGTACAGCAGTATGTTCCGAACGAGCGTTCATCATCGTATCTACGACAAAATTTCTCTTTTCGGTATGATCATATAATTCTAAAATTCCAGATTTATAATAAGTATCAACCCCGCCAGTGTAAAGAACTTGAGAACCAGAATAGGGAATGATGGAACTCCCATTTTTGGTTCTAGTCGTAAAACCATGAGTTTTTGTTGTCCAACTGGTTTCATTCCAAGATTCAATACTACGAGAACCAACAACACTGGCTCCTCCAATTACCCCACCTAATACCAAACGATCCCCACCAGGGACAGGGATACTTGTTACATTAGATCTTGATGTGGGCATTACGTTCCCAATTATATCCATTACTTGTGAATCTAAATCCAAACGTCTGATCGAATTTGTATAAACCGCAAAAGGATCGATTCGATCCTTCCCTCCAAAAAATAAAATATCATTCTTCTTACCATCATACTCTGCAAAATGAAACACTGTGTTCATCGGGAGGTTAGCAGTGGAGTTTAAAATTGTTGATGTTCCTACTTGCACAGAAACAAGTTCGTGTTCATTTGTAATTGCAGTATGATCATTCCCAACCTGGAACTGACCACCTGACAGAAGCAAGTCGCCGTTTGGCAAACAAACCATCGTATGACCATATCGTCTTTTTTGTAAAACAACTGGAAGTTCTACTACCGTTTGGTCATTACTCTGGATTCGATAGATACGATTGCTAATTTGAGAATTGGCAGTCACAGAACCGGATACGGTTTTTCCACCAGATAGATACACCACTCCATTCGGATTCGTACACACTGCCATCCCCATTAAACTTTGGCTCAAAGGGGGAAGGACCGTAGAGATCCCCGTCTCTGGATTTAAAATTTCTACAGTAGCGACAGTGATTCCGGAGATAGCAACTCCTCCGGCGAGTAAAATCCTTCCATCCAATAAAAGAGCAGAGGTAATATGGCCTTTTGCTTCCGAGATAGAACCGATATAACGAGGATAAGGAAACTTAAACTCGAATTGTTTACCAGAAAATGAATAATTTCCAAATGTTTCCGGCCTTTGGATGAATAAAGAAATAGGTTCTCTCCATTCAGACCTAGAAGAAACCGAAAACAAAACACGGATTTTTGATTCACTGAGTGGGAATACATCTCTTAAAACCAAATCGTCTTTATAATTTTCTGAAATACTAAAATTGGTTTTTGTAAAATAAGAAGCGACTGGTTCACTGATATCCAAATCTAAAATTTCAGTTTTTATAAACGATGGATAATCATTCGTTTGGTATCTAGATGTAATTTGAATTTCGTTTTGAAATGCTAGTGTTGTTAATACAGCAACAGATCCACCAGTCAAAGTTTTGGGATCGAAGATATTCTTCGTTTGGTCTTGGATCGTACATTGAAAGAATAATAAAGTTATGAATAAACTAAAATTGCATCGCATAACCTAATTTCCCAATTCTATCCGTACCCATGTAACCTTGGTTTTCCCAGTGAAACTCGAGCCAAACACCCGACTTTTCCTTAGGATTGGGTCCTAATAGATAAAAATCAAACACATTTGCCGACCAAAGTACAAGAAGTGCGGTTAGAGCTTGTGATAGATTGGCTCTGGAAGTTTCCATACGTTGTCTATGAGGTTCAATCAAATAATAATTAAGAGCTACTGTTTCGGCAACACGAGAATTGGGAGGGATCCCGATTGCAGATTCATAGGTTGCTTTATCATGCATATAGGTGTTGTACTGAAAACCAGCGTATAAAACACCTAAGGCAAAAATAGACATAATCACCTTACCCTTTTCTTCTTGGCCCCGTGCATATTGTCCCCAACCAGGAAAAAGAAAGGAACGGAATGCATACGTTGGATTGTAAGGATTAAACAGAGGAGCATCGGCAAGAGAGGTCTCAGGATTGACCGCGTAAGTGAGAACGGTATCTTCGGATTTCTCCGCATATTCTTTTGTATAAGGTTTTTGTAATTTTTGATTTGTTTTGGACCAATCTCGAAGAGCAGAAACTACATAATTGGACAACTCTGAATAAGAGACCTCTCCATTGTAATTGGAATCTGCCCGACCTTCCAACCCATAAATCAAAAACTTAGTAAAGACTCCGTAACCAGACTTTGGATCTTCATAACTAGAGTACCCAACTTTAGTGGAGTAAAATACAGAAACTATTTCAGAATCTCGGAAACCAGAACCTTCTAAATACTTTCTACCCTCTTCTCCTTTTCCATCTTCTGGATTCCGACAAGCATCAATAAAGAACAGAACACGTTTCAATTTATATTTTCTTGTCATTTCGAGGAGTTGTTCTACGGCAATCCCAGTTTCGAATGGTTTTTGAGGGTTTGCATCTTCCGGAAGTAAATACACTCGATCATTATAATCCACCACACCATGCCCGGAAAAATAAAAAACGAACAAGTCTTCTGGACTAGTCTCTTCTAACAAAGCTTCCAAATGGGATAAAATATTATATTTTGTTGGAGTTGAACTTACAGAACCCTCTTGAACCAAAGTTTGGATCCTGTTGTAAGATCCGTAACTAAACAAAATCTTTGTCATCCCAAGGGCGTCACTTTTGGCTGTTTTTAGATCCCCAAGAGATAACTCTTTATATTCGCTAACCCCCACTACAAATCCAAACCGTTTTGGAGTGGGGTCTGCTCCTAAATAAACTGGCATAGTCAAAAATAAGAATATTAGGATTTTAGATTTCATTGAGAGGTTATTTTAAGAGGCTAAATCTGCTGCTTGTTTTTCCAAACTTAAAGTATTCTCACCTACTTTTCTAGCATTAATAACAACTTCTCTGTTAATTTCATCCATTTTTTGCACAACGGCAACCATCTGATTTTTATCTTGATTTAGCAGTTTTGATTCCTGGTCCAATTCCCGAGATATAGATTCAATTAAATCTAAAGACTCAAGTACTTCATTGTTAATACTTTTTTGAGAATTGATTTTGTTTGTGGCCGTTTTAATGACCGCACTCAGAAGTTCGTACTTTGACTGAAGAGCTTCTGTTTGTTTGAGAGAGGTGGACGCAAGCTCCGTCCCTTCCTGAATGAATCGATTCGAAGTTGTAATGATTTTTTTAATCTTAGTGGCGTTTTCATTCGAATTTTCAGCTAATTTTGCAACTTCTTGCGCTACAACAGCAAATCCCCTTCCATGTTCCCCAGCCCTTGCGGCTTCAATGGAAGCATTAAGTGCAAGTAAATTCGTACGGTCAGCAATCTCCGCCATAATATCATTCACTTCACTCACTTCTTTTTGAGACTCATTGACTGATCGAAGTCTTTCTTCTAGATTTTTAACTGTTTCAGAAAGGACATTACTTCTATCTTGAAAATCATCCATATTCGCATTTAATTCTTCTACAGAAGATCCAATTTCTGTAATGCTAAGTTTTAACGTGTCTGATTTATGATTCAACAAACTGATTTGGTTGTGTTGTTTTCCTATATTATTCACAGAAGTTTGGATACTTTCGGAAAATGAGGAAACAAACTCGGTTAATTCATGGATGGATTTGTCTTGGGATTCAATTTGTAAATTAAAATCCGTTGTGATGGCACGGATGGTTTTTAAAGTATTAATCAGTTCGGAACCAACCCTGACTAAATTATTATTTAAGTTGTCTGCTGTTAACTTTTCGTTCTCTGCAATTTTTTGTCTTTCTTCCGATTCATTTTTGATTTCGTTTAATAAATTGAGAACTGCAGAAGTAAGATATCCAAAACAAATCAAAAATAAAACTTTGAATACTTCATTCGAAATACCAACTGTATTCTTTTGACTTTGGAATCCCTCTACCTCTTTAAACTCAACTCCCTGTCCATAACCAATGACAGAAATCATCACCAAACAAAACGCAGAATAATAGGTACTCATGAGTAATGTTCGTTTGGAAAATAAAAATGCCGAATACACTACATAAAAATAATACAACACATAGAGTGTGGGTGACTTAATTAAGTCTGCAGCAACCCCACTGCCACCCATAAGACCAGAGGCAGTAACAGCAAAAAGAACCGTGATGTCCATAAGGATCAGAACCTTAGGAAAAAATGCACCCAACTTTTCCTTTTTGAATAAATAAGCCTGAAGACCCCCATATAAAAACATACAGGTTATCCCCACTAGATAACTCATGGTTTGTAATGTAGTGGAAGTTTTATAAGATCCGAGGGTTGCGATGATATAAAATCCCGCGAGCAGAAACCTGACTCGGTTTACATAGACCGGCCCAAGTTCCACCCAGCTTTTCTTAGTTTTTATTGGTTCTAAACTAGTGATCTTCGACATAGGATGATGATCGGTTAGTGAAAGCGAATGGGAAGTGATTTTCTTTTTTTACACTCTGAAAACAAAACTCGGTTGACAAATTATAGCTTAATATTAAACTATTCAATATGGAAACATTAAAACCCAACAGCAATTCCGTAGGAAAGAAATTCCACCCCGCATCCGAACGTGGGCATGTCAATTTCGGATGGTTGGACAGCCACCATTCCTTTAGTTTTGGTCATTGGTACCATCCCGAAAAAACCAACTTCGGTGCCCTCCGTGTGCTGAACGATGATATCGTAGAACCAAGTATGGGTTTCGGCACCCATCCTCACCAAAATATGGAAATAATTTCTATCCCACTTTTCGGTGAGTTGGCCCATAAAGATAGTACAGGTACGAATGGTATCATTCGCACGGGTGACGTACAAATTATGTCTGCGGGTTCGGGAATCCAACACTCGGAATTCAATCATAGCAGCGAAAAGAAGGTAAATTTTTTGCAAGTGTGGATCCTTCCGAAAGTAGGAGGAATCGAACCAAGATATGCACAAAAAACCTTTTCGGAAGCTGGTCGAGTGAACCGGTTTCAAACTGTTGTTTCCCCCATTGATGAAGAAGCCGTTTGGATCAACCAAGATGCTTATTTTTCTTTGGCAACCTTAGAACCAGGAAAAGAACTTTCTTATTCTGTCCATGCACAAGGCCAAGGAATCTTTACTTTCCTAATCAATGGAAAACTGAAAGTAGAAGACACTACCCTCGAACGTAGAGATGCCGTTGGGTATTGGGGCAAGGACGAATATAAGTTTCATGCAGAAGTCAAATCAGAGTTACTCGTGATTGAAGTTCCGATGAAATAAAAAAACGAGAATTTAAAAAAAGGGGAAACAATTTGTTTCTCCTTTTGAATTTACATCTAAAACGTATGACCAATATCAATATAAAACAATTGGTCCTCTCGGGAATAAGCATAGTCCAGTAGAATGACTGTAGCTTGGTCCCAAATCAGCCGCAATCCCAAACCACGCGCATGTTTGTAACCGATTGCGTTTACATCCCGAAGTTTGTCCCAAACTCGACCCACATCATAAAATGGAACAATACTCAATTGGAAAAATTGATCCCAAAGTGAAAAACTTCCCACACGGTATCGTAACTCAATATTATAAAATCCAATCACAGGTCCAAAAAACCGTTCTTGTCTATACCCACGAAGGGTGTTCTGTCCTCCGAGAGCACCAAACGGACCATCAATGGAAAAAAGATAACGATATTCAAAAAACGGGACTTCCCCTTCAATTTTAGTCAGTGCCACACGTTGGGCGATGACAAACTCTTCGAAAAGTTTTGGGAACGGTTGGTAAAAATTTTTAGCCTGTGCAAAATGTCTTATATAATTAAAATCTGATCCAATGGTTCTTTCTGCTTTATTGATATTGTATTCAATCAGCCAACCTCGATCGGGATCTGGTTCATAATCCCTTGTATCGTAAGCAATTCCTGCACGGACATAGTTTAGGTTTCCACCATTCACACCGATGATTTTTCCGGAACTGGCATCCTCCGTAAGTTTAGAACTACCTTCAGTAGCCGGAACTCTTACATTAGAGATGGGTTCTCTGCCTTCTACAGAAGTTCCATCATACCGCCTAACAGTATTTTTTGAAAACTCAACCCCAGCCCAAACCCTGAATACCTGGAAAATTGTTTTATCCGCAGCAAACTGGCTATAGGTAGTATCAAATTGGTAGTCATTATAATGTTGGTTAGAACTAAGTTCTTGCCCGGGCCCTCTGTTCCTTACGTAAGAATTTGTTTTTTCAAATTCTGAATAAGTAGCATTACGAGTGATACGGCTTCCATCCATATTTCTATCTTTAAAATAAAGAGGTTCTAAACTTTCTGTTCCCACACCAAAATACTGATTAAAAAAACTCGCATCATGGCCCACATAAGCTCTCAAACGGTAAGCGGTATCGGCAAAATAAGGGGCATCCCAAGCTAAATAATTATTTTGGGTCCCACGATTGGTTCTGTAAATTCCAACAGAAAACAAATGTTCGTAAGGAGTGTACTTAAAAGAAGAGTCTGATTTGGTTCCGTTATAAAAAATATTAGCGAGTATCCCAAGCCCCGATCCATTCACAGCATCGTTTCCAAACAAAGGAAGACCGGTTGCATACCAACCTTCTTTTTTTTTGGACAGTTCGTTCTCGTCTAATTTTTTAAATTCACCAATCCATTCTGGTACATCAGAACTTCTTTCTTCGGCATTAAGCGGAATGGAAATCCATGTTGATATCACTACCAACATAAAAATCGAATTCCGAATAAACATGAAGGTTATTTTACTTCGCGGACTTGAATGGTTTCAACTCGATCTTCACCAGCAATGATATCAGAAAGAATGACTACCTTTTCACCCATTTGGAGATAACCATTATTCACAAGAGTTTGGATCGCAAGTTTGATTGTTTTTTCTGGATCAGAAGAAAAATCCACTCGGTATGGAATGACCCCTCTTGTCAGCCAAAGCTTCCGTCTAACGGACGTCATATTGGTGAACGCATGTACAATCGGATATTTCGGGTGAAACGATGCCAAATTATTGGCAGTAATTCCCCGGCGGGTGATTGCAATGATAGCATGTGCTTGCATGGAATCGGCTAAATTGGCAGCAGAACGAGCCATCTCTTCTTTTTGGTCTTTCGGTTTTCTTTGTGCTGCAAGGCCTAGGTTGATCGACATCTCCATACGGCGGGCAATTTTATCCAACATCTCCACACATCTTACAGGAAATTTTCCCATTGCAGTTTCACCGGATAACATAATGGCATCTGCTTCTTCATACACGGCATTGGCAACGTCAGTCACCTCTGCCCTAGTAGGAGATGCATTTTGAATCATAGATTCTAATAAGTGAGTCGCAACAATCACACGTTTGCCTTCTTCTTGGCAACGTTTGATGATCCTTCTTTGGACAATGGGAAGCTCTTCGATTTCGATCTCAACACCCAAATCGCCGCGTGCGACCATAATCCCATCAGACTCGCGAATGATGGCGTCTAAGTTTTTTAAACCTTCTTGGTCTTCTATCTTTGCAATGATTTGTGCATGATGATTTTTTTCATCAATGATTCCACGTAATTGGATCACGTCTTCCGGTGTACGAACAAAGGATAACGCCACAAAATCAATATCCTCTTCCAAACCAAAAAGAATGTCTTTTAAGTCTTTAGGTGTGATCGAAGGTAAGTTGACTCGAATCCCGGGTAAGTTGATGTGTTTTCTAGACCCGAGTTTCCCACCATCTAACACAGTACAAACGAGTTCATTCTCACGAATTTCCTGTACGGCCAAGTTAATGAGTCCATTGTCAACAGTAACTTTGTCACCAACCTTTAGGTCTTTTACAATATCTCGATAGTTTACAAAAACACTTTGGGCTTCCGCTTCCATCCCTGGAATGATATGAAAAGTAAATGTTTCGCCCACTTTTAAATGGAGATCGTTTTGAACATCCCCAGTTCGAATTTCCGGCCCTTGTGTATCAAGAAGGATAGAAATCGGTTGTTTGTGTAATTCATCTTTGTTGAGTGATTTGATGATACGAATGATCTTTCGATGAAATTCATGATCTCCATGACTCATATTGATCCGAGCAATGTTCATTCCAGCCAAAGCCAGACTTCGGATCATTTCTTTGGAAGCAGTCGCAGGACCTATGGTGCAAACGATTTTTGTTTTTCGAGCTCTTAGTTGTTCAATAGCAGGCATAATTTTAAGGTTTTAACCGGGGTAAGATTCTATTCAGAAAGTCTAATTGCGATTCTGCAATGTCGAATTTCTCTTGGTTTGGAAATTTTTCGCTTCGTTGGCGGTCACTCTCAGCTTTCACTTTATCAAAAAGTTTTTTGCCATGTCGTTTTAGATACCCTGTAGAAACAAGGATCGGCCAAGGGAATTTTTCTCTTTGGTTTCGGATAGGAAAACTATAGATTTCTTTTCCGCCAAATTTCTTTAAGAAAAATATCAAATTCTCTTCTGTAAACTTTCCGTTCAATTTAGAAAGTACATACTCACGATCAGGATACACTCCAAATTCCCAAGCTTCATCCAAAATACGAATGATAGATTCAATGGATTCTTTCCATTTTTTCTCTTCTTCAGGACTCCCTTGTTTGACTGGTTCTGAATCCTCTTCGCCACCATTAAATCCGGCAGTAGATGCCTCCGCCTGGTGTGACTGTTTGGATTTTTTTTCTGCGTCTTTTTCGGCCTCTTCCCGTTCTTTCAAACGTGCCTTTACAAGTCGGTCTTTTTCTTGAGAGATCTTTTTAACTTTTTGACTCGCCAAATCTCTGTTTAGTTGCTGTTGCAATCTTGCTTTGATCGGAGGGATTTCAAACTTATGAACCACCATACTGCCCATAATCATTCGCCAAATTCTTGTAAAAAACGGAAGGAACTGGAAAAGGCTTTGTGCTTCGATTTCTTCCAATAAACGTTTTGGACTTTCGTCATTCAAATGAAGAGTCACATTCATTTGGTTTAGAACACGAATTTCTAAATCAGAATGTTTGATCTGAAAAGTTCTTTTGGCAGATTCAATGGCCTGCGGGATACAAGATTTATGAAGGATAAATTCATTATAAATTTTATTATCAGCATACTCAGTATACAAAAGTTCTGGTTGCGATAAAAGAGAAGCACGGAACTCATCAGTCAAAGGTTCCCCACTCACACGAAGTAAGTTTACTTCAACAATACGGCCTGCTTCAGCCAAAAATGCCATCAAATCATCGATTTGTTGTTTGCGTTTTTGTTTTTCTTCTCTTTCTTTATCTTTTTCAATAATCTCATTGAGAACCAAACACTCTTCAATCAGAGTTTTTTGATCTCCATAAGAATCATTCATATATCCTTTAATTTCTGTCAAAAGATTACGAGGAGAACTCCAAGAGTCTTCGGTGACTTCGCCCATCACTCCTAAATTTTTTAGGGCGGGATAAATTGTGTTTTTTGTATAATCAATATAACCATCATAACGATCTGCAATTTCCGATGGCCGGTTGTATAAAAAAACACTTTTGTTTGCAGGTCTTGAGGCAGAGTCATTGCGAAAGAAAAACAAAATCTTATCATCTACCAATTGTTTTAAAATTGGTTTCAAATGGATGATGATAGTTGCATCCTTTTGTACTTTTGTTTTGTCATAAGGGCATTGGAACAGGTTCCCAATTTCCGTAGACGCATAAGTATCAAACAACCTGTTAGAATCCACAGCCGCTTTGATTACTTTGCGCATTTTTTCTTTACCAACATACTTTCTTTTTTCGTTAAACCATCCTTTGATGGCCGAAGTAGAAAGTTCATTCAAGCCCAACGCATAACGAAAAGCGGTTCCCCCATCAGAGGTTGTGGGTCTTGCAAATACGGTATTGTGTTTGATAAAGGTTTTTGGATTTTCAGGATCCCCGGGTTCATTCGGGTGAAATTCCAACACGTTCATTTTTCTAATAATGGCCGGATTTTGTTTATAACTCAGATCGATGACATAACTTTCCGTACGATCACGATCAATCGAACTATCACGTTCAATTTGTTCTACGTTGGGCAAAACTTTGTTTTGTAAAAACTTATCTGTCCACTCAAAGATTACTAATAAAACTTTATAGATCCCTTTATAGGAAAAATCCCCCCGTGAATCCATAGCCTGTACCTTTTGGAGACAGGCGGTGTAATCCATTACTTTTAATTCAGGGAGGTTGGGATCTAACATTTACCGAGTAAGTTCCTTAGTTAAAAAATCCTTTTTTGTACAATAACTCTGCATTCAAAATCGCAGCACCGGCCGCACCTCGAATGGTGTTATGCGAAAGCACTACCCATTTCCAATCCAAAATTGGATCTTCCCGAAGTCTTCCGACTACAGTAGTCATTCCTCTTCCCGTCTCTAAATCCAGACGTGGTTGGGGCCTATCATTTTCTTCGCGGTAGAGAATAGCTTGGTTTGGTGCAAACGGCAATCCCAATTTCTGCGGTTCCCCTTGAAAATCGGCCCAAACCTTAAGAATCTCTTCTTTTTTTGGTTTTTTATCAAAGGAAACAGAAACACAAACCGTATGTCCGTCAAAAACAGGAACACGATTGCAATGAGCAGAAATTTTAAAACCCGCTGGTTTGATGATTCCAGCCTCAACCGTTCCCAAACATTTTTGTGGTTCCACTTCTGCTTTGTCTTCTTCACCACCAATATAAGGAACCACATTCCCAAGGATGTCCATGGTTGGAACCCCTGGGTATCCTGCTCCCGAAATGGCCTGCATAGAAAATAACATAACAGACTTTAAACCAAAGGCATCCATTAAGGGTTTTAATGAAATGGTAACACCCATAATCGTACAATTGGAATTGGTAATGATTTTACCTTTGGTTTTCTGTGCTTGTAAAACATCCAAATGATGTGCATTCACTTCGGCAGAAAGAATGGGAACATTGGGAACCATTCTATGATTCTTTGAATTAGAAAGGACCATCACTCCTGCTTCTGCATATGCAGTTTCCACTTCTCCAGCAATCGATGCATCAAGACCGCTGAACACGAGTTGCACGCCCTTGGTCACTTCGGGATTTGGTAAAGTAATGATAATGTCTTTCGCGTAAGCAGGGATATCGGATGAAATCTTCCAACGAGATTTCATAACCTCACCATAAGTTTGGCCGGCACTTTTTTCAGAAGCTGCCAAATGAGTCACCGTGAAATAAGGGTGATTCTCCAAAAGTTGAATGAATCTTTGACCGACGGAACCTGTTGCTCCCAGGACTCCAACTTTAATTTTTTCCATAAAATTCCTTATCTAATGTAAGGATTGAAAAACATCCTATTTCGGAAAGAGATTTCCAATTCTTTTAGCATAAATCGGATTCATTTGTTCCATTCCGAGATAAGTGAAATGGTGGAAGTCCGAAAAACCCTGCATCGGCAAACTTCGGTGTATGTCCCAATAATATGCGGACCCACCCGCCAAAGATTCCAGATAGGCCAAGTGATCCTTATACCACGGAGAGTCTTCATACCAATCCAGTGAGATAGGACTTTCTGGATTGTTGATGAGTAAAAAACGAACATTTCTCTCTCGAAAATGATCTGCAATTTTTTTGAGATACCGAAAGTGAAAATAAGGTCGAAAGTTTTCCTCACGAATTCTTTCTTTTGCCAATTTTAAGGCAACGAGGTAACCTATTCCAGGTCGTTTCTCAAGTCCCTCAAGCAATCGGTAATGGAAATACTTACGATATTCTTCATCTTTCATTCCTGAATACCGAAAGTCCTCGGTTCTCGGTTCCCTTTCGTATTGGATTCCGGACTTCGCTTTTTCGAGTCCAAAAGTTTGTTCCAACCGAACACCCATAGGATCAAAATGATAATCCAAATAGGAACCGGTTGCCTGATAGGCATACCAAACCCGCTCTAGTTTTGCTGTGATTAACTTTTTATCTTGGAAGAATTTTGGATCCAAGTGGAGTTTGACCCAACCTTCACGGGTGAGGAAAATTTCTTGGCGAGTGATTCCATTGGAAATTTCCATCCGACATGGTTTTCCACCTAGAAGGAACTGAGTTACCTCAACCCAAAATCCTTTGTTTTTCAATTTTTCTGTTGGGAAAAAACTAAATTTTTGACCTGTCCAACCGAGGCCACTAATTCCCTCAGGAATGTCGACTCCTGCATAAGCATGATAGCTGGTATTTCGTCCAAACCGATGTTGGATTAAATTTTGCAAATTTTGTAGATAAATATCTTTGTAACGATAGAAGGAAAATCCAGAAGAAACTACATAACGAGACCAGGTATCCCAATCCATCGAAGAACCAACTTCTTTTAAGGTCTCCCAAGGGAATACCCACAAAGACTGGGGTGCTTCTCCAAAGGTAAGGGCGTCTCTAACAACTACCGACTCGTCTACAGAATCATTCCTCCCCTCAGGAAATATAACGTAAGTTCGGTGAAGGCGATAATCAATAAAATTGACAGGGTACACAACAAGATCCGGCTCTAATGGATCCAACCAGCTTAGCAACAAATACACATAAAGTGGGCTATTTCCGGCATAAGCTAAATAAAAAACATCCACATCCAAATCATAATCTTTCTGCAAAGACTCCCTTAATTTACGAGAGTCAATCGAATAGTAAGCAACAGAACTTCCGACAATGATGATTCTTTTTTTTGTTTTGGGAAGGTTTCGAATCCTTTCATATTCATATAAAAAATTAAAGAAATGATTGGTATTCCAAGGAGATTCGTTCGGCAACAAAAACTGAAGTTTTTTAAAAATCAAAAAGTCTAGGGCAAATAAGGAAATAAGAAAGAAACATATAAATAATATCCTTTGTTTCATATTATCTCCTTAAAAAACAAAATACACAAAAGGTTTGCTATCGGCCGAAAACAAAACAATCAAAACAAGGGAAATCGAAGTCAAAACGGCAAAAATTGCCGTTTTTCCTAAGGAATTTTCTAGTTTTTTAAACTCACCTAACAACTGCTTATTGTCATTAAAATACAAATTCCCCAATACATGACCTATCAAAATAAAAAACAAACAGTAAACAAAAGTCATTTCAAAAGTATAAGGAAGAGAAAAACCCTCTTTTTTGGTGAAAAGACCCTGTAGGTAGGACAGAGAACTTGTAAAATCACTACTTCTAAAGAAAATCCAAAGAAAACTTACTAAGAGGAATGTAATCAGGATACGAACGGGCCTCATCCAAGCTACGTTCCAAACTCTAGACCCAACAAGTGCCCATCTTTCCAAAATGAGCAAAAAACCGTGGCTTGCCCCCCAGACAAAAAAATTCCAAGAGGCCCCATGCCAAAATCCACCGATTGCCATCACAAGAAATAAATTTCGATAAGTGAAAAGCTGACTCACACGATTCCCACCAAGGCTGATGTAGACATATTTTTTAAGCCACTGGGAAAGAGAAATATGCCAACGAGTCCAGAACTCTGAAAACCCACTGGATAGATAAGGCATCTTAAAATTCTCAGGCAAACGGAACCCAAATAGAAGTGCCGCGCCTTGGGCAATATCAGTATAACCTGAAAAGTCACAATAGATCTGAAAGGAATAGGAAAACATACCAATCCAAAGTGCTTTCGTGGATATGTCTGCGGTGTGAGTAAATGCAAAGTCTGAAGTTTCGGCCAAATGGTCCGCAATTACCATTTTTTTAAACAACCCTAACAATATGAGAAATACAGCGAAAAGAACAGGAGTTTTCAGGAAGGGGAGAGGCCTACGAATTTGGGGCAAAAAAGACTTGGCCGTGACGATTGGGCCCGCAACCAACTGTGGGAAAAACGAAAGAAAGAGCAAATAGGATGAAAACTTCCTCTCAGGCTCCAATTCTTTCCGGTAAACATCCACCAGATAGGAAATCGACTGGAATGTGTAAAAAGAAATCCCCACAGGGAGAAGCCAATGACTCCAAAATTCTACATCCAATGAAGAGCCACCAAAAACATTTGCCCAATTTTCGGCGATAAAGTGCCCATATTTAAAGAAAAGAAGGATTCCTAGGCTATTTAGCAGCGAAATTGCCAAAATAAGTTGGCGAAAGAGAGGAGTATCAATCCTTCCTAAGGCTAGAGCTAGCCAAAAATCTACAAAAGCAATCCAAACTAACAGGAGCAGATAAGCTGGATTCCAAAAACAATAAAATATAGAGCTAACGCTAATCAGATAAATGACTAATATTAATCTTTTTTGTGAGTAATTTCCTGCGAACCACGAACTTTTTTTGGGCAACCTATTGCATAAGAGCAGCCAAACAGACAAGGACCCGATAAAAAAAAGAGCAAACGTTGCCGAATTAAAGAGCATATTATTGACTATTTTTAATCAATTAAACATTGTACTTGCATTTTACGCCACAATTGGGGCAGGTGCAAGTGACTTCCGCCTTAACTCTTCTTCCCTGCGCCCCTTCCACCTTACCTACAGCCACAAAATCAAAGACTATCCCCTCTGGAACAAAGTGCCCAGACCCGTATTTGGCCGTTCCTTCAATCAAATTGGAACAAGCGTGACATTTTACCCTAAGCCGTATCGTTTCCGCCATATAAAAAAGAACGGTGGGTCGGATACTCCTGCCTGGCAACCAATATTCAATTCCCTGCCATTTTTACATACATATGCAATTTCGATACACATGACTTTTTGGCAGCTTTTATACTAGTTTTTGGACAATTAATCGCTATTGCTTGAAGCCTCTTTGTCCTCTTGTTTTGCAGCCAAAGATTTGGTAGTTTGAGGGATAAATGCCCTAATTTGGCCACTCCTTTCTTTGTTTTTCTTAAATCTTAGGGTAAACAGCCTTACAAATTCCCCCTGTGCCTCCTACGGGCCGAAATTTGGTTTTGGACGGTTTTTCCCCTTCCTACTGAATTGGTCCCGAAAACAAAGGCCAATTGCTGCGGTTTCTGAGTGCTTCCGAACTGCCCATCCCCAGGCATCCGACTGCACCCAGTACAAGATGAATTCTTTTATATGGATTTTGCTCCGCTAGTTCAGGTCTTGCTTGAGACTCTGAGGGGCAGCCAAAGAAATAGACGAAATTCGGGCAGCAAGTGAATTGCCCTCTTCTTGGCTGCCAATCGGCTGGCATGACCATGTTTGGTCGCCCATACAGGAACAGTAGGTGCCCAGATGCGAACGGCCAAAGAAAATGAAACACTTGTTAGGTGTCCCATGGTGGACAGTTATCCCGATATTTGATCCTGGTTGGTAAATGCCTAAATTTTGGCAGTTTCGTCAAGATTCTGGAGCCGATTTACTTAGAATGAGCAAAAGCGATAGAGGAAGAGCAATAAGTGCTTAAAAATGGTCAATTTCGATAAATCTGATGGTATGTCCCCTAGGGATGGAAAAACGAGAATTCACCCTGTGCTGCGCACAGGGTGGTTTTCTTTAGAGAAGAATTTAGCTATTTCAGGACTTTTTAGAAGTGGATTTGGGGGAAGATTTCCCCTTCTTTACAGGACTTGAGGATTTAGAGGTACTGTGCTTGGATTTGGACTGAACTGCCGACTGCTTCTTTGCAGACTTGGGAGAGCGGTCACCACCAGTTCTGTCTTCATCCCCTCCGGAGAGGGAGAGAAGGTCATTAGGAACCCTTCCATTGCGTTTGACCATGTAGATGAAGTGTCGGACATACTGTGTGTATGGTTCCGGAATGGTCTTTGGATCGAAGTTTTTAGCATCCTGGAGGAGCTGGTTGACATGAGCCAAAGGGAGGTCATCCTTACTGGTTGCCATAAGAATTTCCAATCGTTTGCAGATCTCTGAGTCATTGACTTCAGTAGAGAGTTTTCGCATGGCATTGAGAAATTTTTGGAAGGCAACTCGCTTCGGCTGAGACATATCCCCAGAAAACCAAAAAGTCCTAGGCTGGCAATCGATTTTACCTCGGAATGCCGAAGAGCATTCTCAAAAAGAGAAGCACCTTCACAGAGTCCAAAATTTCTGATTTGGGAAACTGGTTTGGAATCATGGCTAAAATCTTTCACGTTTTCAGCGATGGCCAAAGTGGCTGCCGATTTTGTTTTGGAAAAACTAGAGAGATGGAAAGAATCTTCCACCTGCGATTCGGAAGAAGAATTTTCATGGAGTGCAAATTCACTTTCTTCAGAAACCACTACTTCAAAAACCAATCCATCACGGAGTTCTATGGGAGTGAGAAGTTCGTCATTAGGAATGATGACCGGTAGATCCGCTTCCTCTGCCAAAAGACCAGAAGCAGGAAAAATAAAAAAAACAGTGAGCAAAGCCAAAAGGGTCACCTTTTGCAACTTTTGTGCCAGTTTTTTTATTTTTTTAGGAAAAACCATAGGATTATCCTCAGTTTTCACCGAAATCAGGGAAAAATAAAGCTTTTTTTAGGCGATTTTGGTTATTTTTTTAAGATCCGAGAACGAACTCGAAGTTTCCATTCCCAGAGAACAATTTCGTGCTCCAGGTCTTGGGCGGTCTCTTGTTCCTTAGCAAGGAGTGCATAGATCATATTTGAGATTTCTTTTGAGAAACCTGAGTCCAATTCTTTCTCAAAGTCTTCCACTTTGAATTCTAAAATCAGAACGGCTAGTCGGAAAGCTTCCGTCATCGCAATGAGCTGTGGTTTTACCACATCCAATTCTGGTTTTTTTAATTCGTTTTTGATCATCACATCCAAGAAGGTTCGGATGAACATAACATCATCAGAAGAAAGATGGAAGTCGAGAAGGAGTTGTTTTACCTTATCCAACTCCATAGCTCGGAGATGGATCCTTGCTAAAAATACGGGGTTTTCGCTGTAAGTATTTAGGTTCTGGTTTTTGGCAACATCGGTGGCGCGAACCTTGTCGTAATCGACTACACCCTTGTCTTTGGATTCATCCGTTTTTGGTGACTGTGATTCCGCAGAAGTATTGATCCTTTTTTTGATCACAAGGATGTTCATACTGGGATATCTGATTTTGAAGGAAACCATGTCCGATCGAGGAATTTCTTCATCGACCACTAAAAACTGAGCATGTTCCCCTCGCTCCCAGGCTGCCATCAACTCTTCTTTATTTTTATAATGATAAATGACCACAGGCAGGACATCACTCAGACTTCCCGTCCCCAAATAGATGGTTTTGATTTCGTTAGAAAATCCATGTTGGTAGGGGATCACGAGTTTTCCCGCTTTGACATTGACAAAGGAAAGTTCTCCCAAATGGAAATGGGAGACATCGAAATCATCTCCAAAAAACCCAACCCGAGGGACGTTGACAACTATGGAATTGTTTCTGGCGCCTTTGGGAACTTCTGGGCCGGATTCGGCGAAAACGACGTAGGTCAGCTTGGAGAGTCGAACCTTGACAAGAAAACCGGCAGGGGTTTTCCTTTCTTCGTAAACAGTATCATCCATCTTTACATTAAACCAAGCTGTTTCATTTTATACTGAAGGGATCCCCTTGAAATACCTAAGGCCTTTGCCATCCGGATTTGGTTGCCCGAAAAGATCCGCATAGCCAGAAGAATCTTCTGCCTTTCTAAGGCCTCTGTTCCACGCCGCAAGTCTAAATCTTCGGCATCGGGAATCTCCAAATCCATTCTGGATTTTCCTGGTTCTAAATCTGCAGGTTCTACCTGATTTGTACGGCAGGTCAAAATCCCAGTGAGAATGGCATTTCGGAGGTCTGTGAAATTTTCCGCATACGCTCTGGAAACCAATTCTTGCAAACTTTGATCCCCCAATTGCAATCCGGACCGATTCTGAGAACTACACAATTCTTCGAATATGGCCTGAACTAAATCTAACAATTTTGCTTTCGGAAGGAACCTAAGCGATGGTAGTACCAACGAATTTTTTCGCAAAAATCTTTCAAACTCTGGCAATAATTCTTGGCTCGTTTCTTCAGAACCAAGTAGAAAAAGTGATCCGGAATATCCTGACTTGGACCACCAATCGGACAAAATCTGCTGTTGCCCCAAATTGAGGGATTGGATTCCCGTAAGTACCAGACTCCCCTGTTTGGATTCACTCCCCCAATTTGAGAGGGCTTTTTCCAATTTTCCAAAATGGTCTGGTAGTGATTCTACAACTAGAAAAGGAGCTCCCGGGAGATGGGATTGGTGGATCCATTTTGCCAAAGTTTTTTTACCCGATCCCGCGGGGCCAAGGATGGTAAGGATTTTTTGGTTGGCAAATTCCCTTTGGGCCAATTCCAAATTAGGGATTTCTTTGTGGTATAAAGAGTGCGAATTTCCTTCTCGAATCGATTCCCGAATTCCAAGATTAGGTTTTGTTTTTCCCCACTCGTTCCCGATCTTGTCTGCAAAAAGACTTAAGAAAATTCCGAAAGGAAGAGTGTTTGCCTCCTCCAATTCCGCTAATAAAAATCCGATCTCAAATTTTTGAGATGAGATTCGAATGGCAAAAGCATTTGTTTTTTTTCCGAAAAGTTCGAACTCAGTTCCAGAAAAAAAGACAGGTTCTGGGGAGTGCATCAGTTCCTCCCAATGTTCGGAACCACGGTTCAGGAACGAATAATAAAACCCATCTTCTCCATATCCGAAACTGGCAGATTCATAAAAAGAATCTTCTTCCTCTGCTTTCAAAACAACGACACCTGCAGAGAATCCAAGTTCCGTACATAGCCCTTCCCACAAAATTGGGAGGACAGAATCCATCCAATCCTTGCCCGTTTTTTCAGAGGCAAGCAGGGGAATCGCTTGAGAAGACATGTTATGAAACTGTTTAAATTTAATCACTTTGTCAAGTACGTACCTATTTGAATGTCGGATGTCCGACGCAAACAGAGGAGATAGTTTTTGCTAATTTTCAGTATGTCGGATGTCCGACAATGGAGAGAGAAGAGACCAAAAAACCCTTTTTTTGCTCCATTCTAAAAATACAATTGATCCCAAATTTTCGACAAGAAAGCATACCATTTGGGAAGGGAAAAAGAGACAGATGATTACGATTGCAGTTGCAAACCAAAAAGGCGGAGAAGGAAAAACCACTACTTCTTTGAATCTTGCCATGGGTCTCGCCCGTCGGAATCATAAGACCTTACTCATTGATATGGACCCCCAGGCAAATTCTACAGGAATTTTTCTGAACCCAGAAACTGTCGAGAAGGACCTAGCCCACCTTTTCCAAAATGCCACTAGCCTGAAAGACATCATTGCCCCTGCATATAACAAATATTTGTGGGTCGCCCCATCTAGCATGCGTTTGGCGGAAATGGAAACAGTTTCTGTGAACTCAGTAGAGGCTCCCTATATCCTAAGAGACTCCCTTTCTGGAGTGAAAGATTTTGATTTTGTTATCATCGATTGCCCCCCTTCCCTTTCTATTTTTACGGTGAACAGTTTGGTGGCGGCGAACTACGTTCTCATCCCTCTGCAAGCAGAGAAATTCTCGATGGATGGAATCATGGGTTTACAACAAACCATTTCCTCGATCAAAAAAAGGATCAACCCTGACCTGGAAATTTTGGGGGCTCTCATCACCCAACTCAAACCCCAGACCTTACTCACAAAAACCATCCTTCCCGTTTTGACAAAATACTTCCGTATCTTTGAACACACGATTTCGGACGGAGTGGCCATTGGCGAAAGTCATCTCGCAAAAAAATCTGTCTATGATTACAACCGGACTTCCAGACAGTCCCAAGAGTATGAAGGATTTATTGAGGAGGTTTTAAATGAGCTTAAAAAGTAAACGCCTCGGAACTCTCGCTGACATCTACCAAGCTGAAAATTTGGATGGGACAATTCGCACCATTCGGATGGACAAAATCCAACCTTCCGAACACCAACCAAGACAGGAAAGAAAAAAGGGAATTGAAGAACTTGCCCAGACCCTAAAGGCCGATGGACTTTTACAACCCATCATTGTTTCCAAAGGGGAAAGAGAAGGCAGCTACAAAATCATCGCCGGAGAAAGGCGCTACCATGCCGCCAAATCATTGGGTTGGTCCGAAATCGAATGTAAGATCTTAAACCGACCCGATAAAGAAATTTATAAACTAGCTGTCATCGAAAACCTACAAAGGGAAAACCTCTCTCCCTATGAAGAAGTGGATGCCCTCCTCTTTCTTAAAAATTCCCATAACTACACGGACCAAGAATTGGGTGACCTTTTTGGGAAAAGTCGGAGTTATATGACGGAGGTGCTCTCCATCACTTCGATGTCCAAAGAGGACCTCGATAAATGCAAAAAAAACGAAATCTACAATAAGAACCTTTTGGTTCAGGCAGCCCAGGCAGCAAAAAAAGGAAGTTTGGATGAGTTCTTAACCCTCTTCCACAAAGGGGCTCTCAAAACCGTCAGGGACGCCAAAGATTTCAATAAACAAACCAAATCGGGTGAGTCGAATTCTTCAAAAAACCAAACCTTGTCCGGGTATAAAATTCGGAGAACAGGGACAGGAATCCAAATCTTGTCGGATGATGAAATTCTGTTAGGTGATATCTATAAATTCATCCGCAAAGAATTGGTAAAAAAATATGGGGACTCGGCATAACCCAGACAAGTACTAAGCAGTCAAGTACTTAGGAAAAAAATTTTAGCACTTGCGGTGAAAATTGCTGTACGAACTTGACATCTGCCGGAATCCGACAATAATGTGACATAATTAAAGTGATTTGAGTTTGAGCAAACGTTTCTTGAGACCCAAGAGACGTGGGATCTGTAGTATCCCAACCCGAAATATAAAAAAATTCCCCTGGTGTTCCAGGGGGTCGGGGTTTCCCGAAGGAATGTTGTTGGATGAGACATAATTAACATTATGTCAGATAATGTCAACTCCTTCGTAAAATTTGCTTAAATTTGGTTTAATTTTTGCAGAAAAGCGGAGGAGCTTTTGTGAGCGACCAGCGGCATCCCTATATCCGACTGATGACCGACATCATAGATTCAGGTGTTTGGGCAGAGCTATCTCATGCCGCCAAAACACTCTACCCTGTTCTATTGAAATTCAGTGACTACAACTTCAAACCCGTTTGGCCCAGTACAGAAACATTGATGAGGCTAACAGGATTCAAAACAAAAAAGTCGATTGTTTCGGCCAAAAAAGAACTTACCCAGGCAGGCCTACTCTACCAAGTTCCAGGCAGTGGAAGAACCTCGACAAGATACCATTTCTCCTTCCACTATGAGGGTTCCAGAATTACCCCTCTGGGGGATACAAACCCACTCCTCAGGGATCTCGAAATGAGCGCCTCTGAGGGTTCGAAACCCAGTAGCAAGGGGGGTGCGGATGGAACCCCTAACCATATTAATATAACTATATCCAATACAAACAATGTACCGGCCACTTCGGAAATGGGCAAGGAAAGGGAGGAGAAAAAAGCATTCGAAACTTTAGTCGAACTCTTTGGGCCGGAGATTGCGCTAGAAGCTTATAAAAAGGCTGTTTCTTTACATATGGAATCGAATGCATCTTATGTACAATCAATCTGCCGAGAACTTGTCTCCTCTCAACGGCAAGAAATGCTTAAAACTGAGCAGAAATCTCCGATGGAAGAATTGGTTTCTCATCCGGCTTCTTGGGCGGGTTTTTTATCCTGGGCCAGTAAAGAGCTGACTCAATCTTCCTGGAACCAATTGGAACGAATGCAAGTGCAGACAGATGGGAATGTGATCATCGTGACCTCCCCTCTCCAGGGACATCTCCGCCAAATTGTGCAGATGTATTTTACGGAAAAGGTCAAACCAGCAGTCCTTGTCGTATTTTCAGAAAAAGAAGAAGGGTCACGCCTCAGCGAAATTCGATAGACTGGATAGAAAAACGGTAATTTTTGGAAGGAATCAGCATACAAAGCGCAATGAAAGATCATTTAATCCGCACAAGCCACCCCTATTCTCTGCCTATCAAATCAGTTTCCACCTCAGGAACTTACGAAGTCAAAAACGACGAATTTTTATCCTTTTTTGAAGAAAAGGATCAGTCTTCCCTTTCTTCTATTATCTTCAAATTTGACGATGTTGTTTATTTTAACGGAATCGAACTTTTACCGGGCAAAGATGGTTTAGATTTTTTTCCTGATTCGTTTCGGTTTGAATTGTCTCATGACGGAAAGTATTGGGAGCCAATTTTACAGGAATCATCCTTTCGGAAGTCATTTAAAACTTCAGCCAAATGGCTTTTTTCGCTTACTAGCGCTCGTTATGTGAAGTTTGTATCTAAAATTTCCAGAAAAGCAAGTAACGGTAAAAACAGGATTAGTTTTGGTCAGTTAAAAATTCTCATCACAGGGATCCAATCCATCCAAGCAAGTTCGGAATTGGACCGCTTGTATGTAAAAGAAAATCTTTTTGATACAAGGCCAGATTATGGTTGGTCCTCGAAAAAGAAGGAAGAACCAGAAGACGAATATTTGATTTTGGATATGGGTTCTGTGAACCGCATCGAAGAGATGCGAATGCTCACAAAAAATGATCCTAATACCAATTTTCCAGAACGGTTTGTTACTTATTATAGTGAAGACGATATCACCTGGCATCAGTTACATGAAGAGAATTTCTTTTTATCGGAGCCTGGTACTTGGTACAAATGGAGATTTTCTGCGGTAAACTTACGATATTTGAAATTGGTTTTTTTCCAAGAAAAACAACCCAATAAAAAAGATTATATTACCGAAGTTATAGAACTCGAACTGTATTCTAGTCCTGACAAAAAAGATTATGGTGGGCCAACAAGGGAACCCCTTCCCTACGCTTCCGTTCTTCGTTCGGGAATCATTCGTTTGGCGGTTGATGGTGAAGTGAAAGAAGGTGTTGTTGTGCAGGCAAATGACAGACGCCTTCGTGATGCCACTACCGAATATCGTGGAATTGTGGAATTAGCATCGGACGGGGAAGAAAAACCAGGTGTTGCGGTTCAAGGAAATGATAAACGCCTAAAAATCGCCACTGAACTCACACATGGTCTGGTCAGGTTGTCAAGAAGTGGAGAGGCAAGGCCTGGGCTTGTGGTGCAATCAGACGATGAACGTTTACGAACTGCCTCTACTGATCATCCTGGAATCGTTGAGCTTGCGTTAGACGGCGAAACTCGTCCTGGAGTTGTAATCCAAGGGAATGACTCTCGTTTGAGAGTTGCTACTAAAAAATCCATAGGTCTTGTGCAACTTGCTGATTCTGGTGAAGTTGCCGTTGATAAAGTTGTTACTGGTGATGATCCAAGACTTAGAGATGCCACAAACACTTCCAAAGGGATTGTACAACTGGCACCCAATGGTGGGGAAGAACCAAACACTGTTGTGCAGGCAAATGACAAACGCCTAAAACATGCAAATACCGAATTACACGGAATCGTACAACTTGCTCACTCAGGCGAAACCAAACCAGGTGCCGTTGTCCAAGGAAATGACAAACGATTGGCAAAAGCCGGATTTGAGGATGCCGGGATTGTGTTACTTGCAAACCATGGAGAGTCTATCCCTGGTAAGGTGGTGTTATCAGATGATCCAAGGTTATCTGATAAAAGAGATCCGAAACCACATACACACCCTTATGCAGAAAAAGAACATGATTTTAATTCTCATACAGGGCTTTTGAAAATTACCGGAGAGGCAGAAGGTTCTTCAAAAGGATTTGTGCCTCCACAAAGTAAAGATGCTGTCATTTATGGAAAAAATACAAAACTAGGAACTGGAGTTTCTGGAGTGTCTTCAGGGATTGGAGTGTCTGGATTTGGCGATTCTGTTGGTGTATACGGGATTTCTAAAGGAAAAGATTCGAAACAATCCGCAGGAATCCTAGGTGCCGGAACTACGGCGCCAGGGGGACGATTTTTATCTCAGTCCGATTTTGCACTTGTTGTAGATGGAAAAGGAATTCCTGAATTGGAACTTTCTGGATCAGGGAAAGCAATTTATGCCAATGGAGAGTCCTTGTTCGAAGGAAATCTTCGTATCACAAAAGAAGGTGGTGAGGAATGTATTGCTCGTTACTTTCGATTGGATGGGAAAGATGTTGTGACTGCGGGTGACCTTCTTGTGGCAACAGAAGAACCAGGTGTTCTTGGAAGATCGAAACACCCCTACTCTACAAATGTGATTGGAGTTTGTGTAACAAACGCTCATGTTGTGTTTGGAAAACAGGAAAAGGCTGTGGAGTATGTGCTCGTGGCTTTACTTGGAATCACAAAAATCCATGTGGATGCAACACAGGTTCCTATTTATCCAGGGGATCTTTTGGTATCAGGGCTTTCTTCTGGTCATGCAGTAAAGGCAGATCCTACAAAACTGAAACCTGGGATGCTTGTAGCAAAAGCGATTGAAGCTTGTAAACGAGACAAAGGAAATATCCTTTGTATGTTAACTTTCTCCTAAAAATAACGGAAGTGAGGTGGGTTTTGAAATGAAACCTGCCTCAACCGCACGTTTGAGAAGATACTCTACTGCACCGTGACCTTCATCCCCTAAAGTTTTTGTAAAATCATTTACATACAAATCGATATGGGATTTGATTACCGCATCTTCCTTGTTTTGCGAATTGGTTCGGATATAATCCATCATTTCTTTTGGTTCTGAATATGCTGCCTTCAAACTGTCTCTAAGATTGGATTGGAACTTTAAGGCTTCGTCACGGGGGATGTCGCGGCGGATTGCTATGGCACCTAAGGGAATGGGATATCCCGTGGAACTTTCCCACCATTCTCCAAGATCCACAACCTTTTCCATTCCTCTTGCTTCGTAGGTAAATCGTTCTTCGTGAATGATGACACCAAGACTATTTTCTTCACTAAGTACTTTTGGTATGATCTCATCATAACGAAGTGGAGTTGGTTTTTGTTTTCCGTCCATATGGAGAGAAAGAAGAAGATTCGCTGTGGTCAAAAGACCTGGAACGTATAAATTTTTATAATTACTAAGGTCTGTTTTTGTATTTTTTTTTCTGACAACGATCGGGCCACAACCTCTTCCTAATGCAGAACCAGTTTCTAATAGAATGTATTTTTCTATAATATGGAAATAGGCAGCAAACGAAAGTTTTGTGACCGGAAACTTGCCTTGGAAAGCAAACTCGTTTAAGTTTTCTACATCATAAAGTTCTTCTTTTACCGGGTAATTGGTATTTCGAATCAAATGGTAAAAAAGAAAGGTGTCGTTGGGGCATGGTGAATAAGCGAGAGATATCATAGACTTAAGAAATACTCCTTTGTGGGTGTGATCCAGAGGATTCGAACGATAAAAAATACAAATAAGGTTATGGATATTCCAAGGAATAAACGAAGAAAAGGTCTTTTTAAGGCGTCGTTTAGAAGTAAGGAAAAAGGCAGAATGAGTGTGAACATTCGGCTGAGGTTGTCAAAGGATCTCCAATACCCTTGCTCGGCAATGAGTATGACAAACAAACTCCCCAAAATGGGGAACAGTAAATAGATATCAGTAGAAAATGATTTTTTTAGAGATTGGATGCTGGTTATCGATAGAGTTAGGAATGAGATAAAAAATAATATTTTTGGAAATTCTTTTAGTTTGAACTGAAAAGACTCTCCTTCTTGGAAACTTTTAAAAAATCCAAATAAAGGAAGGTCTGTCATATCTCTGAATCCAAGAGGGTTGGTTCCCAAATGGTTAGGAGGATGGATCCATCCATACCCCACCAAACAAAGAAATGCGAATCCTGGAATTGAATAAAGAATCATCTTTTCCCATTTTTTTTCGCTAAGGTTTTTTAAAACAATCGGTAAAAGAAATAATACTCCGAGTTCACGGGTGAGAACCATTAGGAGAAAGAAAAAAACTGCCAAGTAGTCTTTTTTGTTTTTAAAAAAGTAAAATGCGATGATTCCAAAGCTGACAAATAAAGAATCAGCAACTAAGAGTAAATTTGCGTTTAATGAAAATGGTGAGAATAAATAAAAAATAACATACCATTTTGATTTTTCTGGGAGTAGAGAGTACAAACAAAATACAGAAACAAAAAATAGCAAAAATAGAAAACTAAGAGTGATCGCTGGATAGTAAGAGAATCCAATGAAATGTGAAATAAAACCGGAAAAAAGGGAAAGTCCGATGCGATGGAATCGAAAGTGGTAAGAATCTACGATAAGACCCCAGTCACCAGAATCAAACAGGTCTTTTGCGAGAAAATAGAAAAACTGTCCATCATATCCACCTGATTTGTAGATTACAAAATTTGAATCGACTAAGTTTGGGTTGATTTCGTAAAATCCTTCCCAAATCCCGATGAGAGCAGACAAGGAATGTTGATAGGGCGCCGTTTTGAAGTAAATGAGCCCCCCTACTCCTAAAACGAACAAAAAAATCAGAACCCAAAGATGGCGTAGCTTCACACTTCCATTTTGCAAAATTTAACAGATTCGGAAAGGAATTTCTCTGGAATTTTACGAAGATTCTGACAGTTTGTATCCAAAGTTGGGGCAAATGAAAGAAGTTCTCGTTACAATCCAAAGTGTTTACCAATACCTAGAAAAACTTGGCCCCAAAAAGTCCTTTCAGATTTTGAAGAATCTTGGTTATGAAAAGTTACTTTCACTGACGGGGAAGGTTCCGAAAGAAAGACTGATTGTCCTCACGCATAAATTAAGTGAAGATACGGTTGTAGAACTCGTAAAACAAATCCCCGAAAAGATTCTTGTGGAGATGATTGGAGAGAATGAAGACGATGATTTGGTCTATTTTATCCATTCACTTCCTATGTCTGATTTGGCTCTTGTTTCTCGAAGTATTCCTCCTCGTGATGTTGGTTTACTCGCAAAAACTTTAGGAAGAGAAACCAGTGTCGAAATTTTAAAAACATTGGGGATAGAAAAATCCATCGCCCTACTCAAAGAAATACCGATGAAAGACTTTTTATGGTTGGTTGAGGAGATTGAAGTGGGGCCTGTGATTCAACTTGTTAGCGAACTTTCAGTTGTTGATTGCAAAAAATGGATCAAACAACGCGGTTTAGAAGAACTTCCGATCCTTATCAAATTTTTTGGTGTCACCAATGCATTAGCGATTTTTAGAAAACTTGGTATGAATCAAGCATTAGAAATGATGCATCTACTTGGAACAAGGGAGATGTTGGAATTATCTCTTCTTTTATCAAAAATGTCATTAGAGGAAAAAAATATACCAACACTTAGTTTGTTAAAACCAAATGATTTGCCTTCTAAAAACAAATCGAAACCGGCACCTAAGAAAAAACAAATCGCAAAGAAGAAAAAAACTTCTAAACGTTGACGTTTACCTTCGGGAAGTAGATGGTAAATTTACTTCCCATCCCCATCGTACTTTCGACAAAGATTTCTCCGGACATTTTGTCCACTAGAGATTTCACGATTGATAACCCAAGCCCTGTTCCACCAATTTTTTTATTATCAGAAGATGGGATTCGAAAAAAACGATCGAAGATTTGATTTTTATAATTCGGATCGATACCAAGTCCTGTGTCTTCCACTGTAATTTCTATTTTGCCGTTGGTTTCCAAAATGGAGATTCCGATTTTCCCTTTGGCTGTGTATTTTAGGGCATTTACATAGAGGTTGGTAATGATCTGTGAAAATTCGAATTTGATCCCTCGTAAGAAAAAACCTTTTTTGAGTGAAAGATTCCATTCGATTGGTTTCCCTTTTGCAAGATGTGAGTTCATATGAATCACATCTTCGATAACAGGAACTGGATCGAAAATTTCTATCACTTCAGCTTCTTTGTCTTTTTCCCTGGATGTTGTTAATTTTAATAGGTTTTCAATCAAAAAGCTAAGCCTTTTTGCATTTTTATCGATTACCTCTAACATATTTTTATGTTCGGTGTTAAATGGTAATGATGTGTCGGATTTAAAAAATTCCAAATACCCTCTGATATTTGTCATTGGGCTTCGAAGTTCGTGACTCACATTGGAAATGAATTCATGTTGTAATCGTTCTTGTTCTTTTCTTTCGGAGTTTGGACGAAATTGGACTTGGTATCTTTTTTTCGGGGAAAGAAGGATGGAGGTGAAACTAATATCGACTTCTAGTTTGCTTCCATCTTTGACAAGGATTTCCACATCAGGAAGAGATAACATTGTATCGGAAGAAAGATCGGAACCAAATCGGAGTTGGTTTGAAACTTGATTTCCCAAAATGATATCTTCTATATTTAATTTTGTGATATCCCCTCTCGTATAACTGGTGAGAGAGCGAAACTGGTTGTTTGCTTCGAGAATACTTCCTGTGTCGGCATCTACTAGGGCGATGGCCTCTCGGGAAAATTCGAATAGGTATCTATATTTTTCTTCAGAATATTGTAAATCCACGGCGGATCTGTCTAGTTTGATCTCTAAAATTGAGATTAGATTTTCAAGTTCAGTAATTTCCTCCCTTTGGAGTTCCATTTTGGCGGTAAAAGAATCTAACATGGAGTTGACGAGAACTTTGACTCGATTGTCTAACTGTAATGTTTCATCTGAGTTGATTCTAGAGTTGTAGTTCCCTTGCAAAATATCCAAAACAACTGAGTTTACATCCACAATTAGATGTCTGACAGCATTGAGTTTTCTGTAATTGATTTGCGATGGGGCATGGAGTTTTGATTCTGCCGGTTCTTGGAAACTACTCAGTTTTCTAACATCAAAAACTTTTTTTGGTTCTAAGGCAGAAAGGATTTCATCAAAGTCGAGAGCAGACTTTACAGCTTCTGGTTGAATCACTCTTCTGATCAATCGGAAGTAAACATCTTTTAAGAGTGGGAAAAGTGTAGTGGCATCTCCTTGGTAAGAAAAAACGCCTTTTTGAATGAGAGGATGTGCGTTTAAAAGATTTTTGGTTTCTCCAACCCGTAAGTGCGGGTAAAAATGAGATAACTGTAAATCTTCCCAAATGTTTCCAGTGTTTTGACCATTTGTATTTTGTAAAAAATCTATGGCTTTTTTGACAGCGAGAAGTACTCCGGAAACCTCTCTTCCTGTTTTTAATATGGCATCGCCACTGAACGCAAGTAAGGTGGACGGATAAAAAGATTTTGCTTCTAGAATGGGTAACTTGAGTGTGTTTGCAAAATCTTGGAAGTTTCTAAGAAAGGGACTGGAAAATGGATCGGACACTAATCCCAAACAAGAAGGTTTTAAAAATTCCTTTTCCTCCAAAAATCCTGGAGTGTCAATGTAACGAACTTTAACAGGATTTTTTGGTGCGTATTCTTCTAAAAATTTTTCTGCAAAGAGTCTCTCGACTGAGTATTGGTGCGGAACAGGAAGTATGTATGCTTTGTTTCTTGTGAGATCTTCTGGTTTGAATTGAAATCTGGAATAAAAAGAAAGTGGTGAATGGTAGAGGTAAATTCCTTTATAAATTCGTTTTAGTTTTGATTTTTTTAGGAAACTATCTTGTAAGTAAGCGATAGTGGGAACTTCGCCGGCTTCCACTCGACCCGCGTCTAGTAATGGCATAATTGCCTTATGGTGGGTATTGACGTGGAGGGTAACCTTCACACCAAATTCTTCAAAGTATCCTTTTTTATAGGCTACTACAACCGGTAAGGAGCTAAGTCGACTTGTTATACAAATCTGGATCACAGAGCAACAATCCCAAAAACAGGGATCGTTGCCAAATCTTTCTAGATGGTTTTGCCTTTAAGTAGAAAAAATCTCTTGGAGGAATTCCGTTGTCCTTTTGGTATACTCCGAAACATCTTTTTCATCCATCACTTTCGCAGAAAGTAAGGAAAGGTCATAAATGGCTCGTGCCAATTTTTTTCCTTTTTCTGGATTAACACCTTCGAACGCCTGTAATGCGGATTTGACCAGAGGTGATTTGGAATTAACCATAAGGGTGTGTGATTTTAGAATGTTCTTTGTGTCTTCTCGGTTTAACATCGAGTTCATCTCTGACATTCTTCGCATGAATTCTGGCAAAAGGATGACTCCCGGAACCTCAAGAGATTTTAGGGCTTCTACTTTTACCTCTACCCCTTCAGTTGGTAAAGAAGCTAAAAATAAAGATTGGATTCTGTCTGATTCTGTTTTGTTTTCTTCGTTGACTAAGTTGTCTTGGACTTCTTTATCAAGAACTTGGTCCGCAATCTCTGAATCCACTCTCTGAAATTTCCAATCTGGATTTTTCATTTCTAAGTGTTGGATGAGGTGGGAATCAATTTTGGAATCAACTAGGATCGCTTCTAATCCTTGCGATTTTAATAACTCCATATAAACGGAACCCATTTCGGTTTCATTTGCATAAAAGATTTTGTTTTGGTTTTTTTCCTTATTTTTTTCCCAATATTCAGAAGTTGTGGAGTATCCACCTTCCGAGTTTTTGAAAATCAAATGATCTTTCATGGCATCGTAAAATTTTTCGTCTGTTAATACTCCGTATTTTACAAATAATGAAATATCAGTCCAATTTTCCTCATATTTACTTCTTTCTTTTTTGAAATCATCAATCAGACGATCAGCAACTTTTTTGATGATATGGTTTGATATTTTTTTTACAAGAGGATCATTTTGTAAATAGGATCTTGAAACGTTTAGAGGGAGGTCTGGAATATCAATAGTTCCTTTTAATATAGTTAAGAACTGTGGAATGAGTTCGCTTGCATTGTCGCTAACAAAAACATGGTTACAAAAAAGTTTAATTCCATTCTTTGAAGCTTCCAATTCATGTGTGAGTTTTGGAAAATACAAGATCCCTTGCAAACGGAATGGGTAGTCTACATTCAAATGGATATGAAAGAGAGATTCGCCAGAGAACGGAAACAAATAGGAATGAAAGTCTTTATACTCTTCTTCTTTGATTTTTGCCGGTTCTTCTGACCATAGTGGTTTTTCTCGGTTTGCTTTTTCGCCTTGGACATAAATCCCTACAGGTAGAAAATCACAATATTTTTTGATTAGTTCTTTCAGTTTCCATTTGTCTAGGTATTCACCAGACTCACTATCCAGATAAAGAGAAATTTTTGTTCCTCTGAATTCCTTTTCAATAGGTGAGATGGTAAAGTCTGTTCCTGATTCACTTGACCACATAACAGCCGTTTGTCCTTTCTTGTAGGATTTTGTTTCTATTGTTACTTTTTTAGAAACCATAAAAGAGGAATAAAAACCTAAACCAAAATGGCCAATGATTTCGGCTTTGTTCTCTGCATTTTGATATTGTTTAGCAAAATCTGTGGCACCAGAAAATGCAATTTGATTGATGTATTTTTTGACCTCATCAGTGGTCATCCCAACTCCATTGTCTTCAATGGTTAGAATCCTTGCGTCTACATCAAAATTTAAATCGATTTTATAATCATTGCCACCTTCAAATTCTTCTGATAGTGATATCTTTTTTAACTTAGTGATGGCATCGCTGGCATTGGACACGAGTTCCCTTAAAAAAATATCTTTTTCGGAGTACAACCATTTTTTAATGATGGGAAAGATATTTTCCGTTTCTACACTGATTTTCCCTGTTTCTTCAGCTGACATATGTTAATCCTTTGGTTTTATTGTTTTAGTTAATTGTATGAGTTTGTGTTTTTCTTTTTTAGTTAGGTTTTGGAATGCGACTTTAAGGGTTTCTTTGTCCCCATTTTCTAAAAGATTTACAAGGAAATTGATGTCTTCTTCAGGCAATTTTAGTTTAGCCAAGTGGTCTGCAAGAAATGAATTTCTTTTTTTACCCAAGTGAACAACCATTTCTGTTAATTCCTGCAACTGTTTTTGATGTTGGTATCTTTTAAATCCTAAATAGGTAAAAATTCCAAGAATTGTTAGAAATACTAAAACAAAAATGGGCGGTCCACTAGATAGGTTTGGTTTTCCAGAAAGGGATTTTTCTTCAAGTTTTCTTTCTGGTAGTATAGGAATTTCAGGAAAATCAATCGATATTGTTTTGTATTGTTTTTCCTTTAAAGAGAAAAAGCTGAATGTATAAGGTTCTAATTGTAACTTATTATTCCTAGATGTTTGGTAAGCATATTGAAATCGAACGATAGAATAAAATCCATAATCTCCTGAATCTAACTTGCGGAAAGTTTTTGTTTTATTTTGTGAAATGAGTTGGGTCTTTTTTTCCGATGTTTTATTGGGATTGATCCCCTCGTAACCACCATCACCTTCTACGGTAATTTCAAAGTAGGCAGTTTCTCCTTCGTGAATTTCTTTTGGGAACTGAGTCAGAGAGAGTTTGAAGTTTCCTATCGCTCCAGTAAAATTACTAAGTTTGGTTGGCGGAAGATCCAGAACAGTCACGGTGGCTTGCGTTGTGTTTACGGTTTCTTGTAACGAATTGAATCGTAAACTATCTCCCGAGATGAATTTAGTTTTTCCAATTTGAAATCTTCCTGATTTAATTGGTGTCAAACCATAGATTTCTTTATCGTATACTAAAGTTTTTTTTAAAACATTGTTCCTTTGTATTTCGGGTTCAATTTGTACGGATACTTGCCGTAATGTTTCTGATAAAAAATATGGAAAGGATATGGATTCGTTCGGATCTCTTTCTAAAAAAGGTTGTCTGTAGCCGTTATAGTAGAGAACAAAATATCCCACAACTGGTTCACCCTTATAAAAAACTGATTTGTTTGTATGAAAGGCTACTTCTGGTGATCCTTCTGTGGGAGAGTCATTGCTTTCTATTTGAAATGGATTAAAAAATTGGTTTTGAGGATGTGCACTTTTTTTGCTTACTTTAAACGGAATTGCAGGTGAAGTGTATGCTTTTTGGTCATATTCTACAGAAATTTCTGGAAGTTTGAATGTTCCTTCCGATTCGGTATCAACATAGTAGTTTAATATTTGGGAACGAGACACTTTGAAGTTGATAATTTGTGTTTCGGTGCCGCTACCAGAGAATCGAACACGGACACCATTTTTTTTGATATTTGTTTGTAATGCACGGAAGGGTTTGTCTCCATGCACTTTCACTTCTAGTTTAGCATGTTCTCCAAGTGAAAATTCATCGGGAAATAAATGAAACTCAACATCGGCTGAACTAATATGATTGAAAGGAAGGAATCCAAAAAGAAAAAATAGAATCGTGAGTTTACCAGAATTTTTCATTATCCGAAAAACCTCCTTTTTTATTTTTTAAAATAGAGTCTTGCGAGAAAGGATCTAAAATTCTTTCTGCATCTGACTTTTCTTCTTTTTGATTCTCTTTTCGATCATTCTGTGGTTTGTTTTCGTTTGATTCGTTGTTTTTTGGTGATTGGTTTTGGTTAGATTCTTGTTTTTTTGTTAGGTGTTCGATGTTTTTTTTGGCGGATAAATGATTCGGATCAAGTTCTAAGGTTTTCGAGTAAGCATTCAGTGCTTTCTTTTTCTCACCTAATTTTGAATAAATGTTTCCTAACGAAAAGTTTGTTTTTGCTTTTAAGTCATTGTCTGTTTTTGGGTGAGAGAGGATTTTTTCAGCGATCCCTATGGCATCTTTGTATTGACCTGATTGGTAGGCATTGGTTGATTCATTGTATAACAGTCGTGGATCATCGGGGATGTATTCTTTTGCTTTTTCGAATTCTTTCTGGCTTTCCGTATATTTTTTTTGATGATAGGACTTTGCACCTCGTTCCATTGCATTCCCACCCGGATCTAATTCCCATGCTTCCAAGCCGCTGACTCTGAAGAGTAATAACAAAAGTAGAATTGTGTAAATTGTTTTGGGAAGTTTCTGCAGGAAAAGATTTATGATTCGTTCTAAAAATAGAAAGAAAACCGATGCAATTAGAAACGGATGAGCTCCATCCTCGTTTTTGAATCGTTCGATGGTTTGTATTTTTTTCTTTTTAACGGATTGAATGGTGTCTAACAGTGCGTAGGCTCCGTCTGCTAAGAATGAAACATCATAATAAGTTCCATTATTCTGGCTCGCGATTGACTTTAGTTTTTCCGTATTCATTTTTGAAACCACTAAGTTAGGTGCCGAAGGAGAATCGGAAATTCCTGCATCTGTAGTGACAAATCCACCTCGCCCTGTTCCTGGGTCACGATATTCGATAAGCCCACCTTCTTCCGTTCCAATTCCCCAAACAATCACCTCACCTTCAATCTTTGGTAAGGTTTGGTTTTCGTGATCTTCTCCATCCGAAACGAGAACAGTAATTTGAGAAGTGATAGGGTTATTTTTTTTTCTGATCTTATGAACTCTTTCTAGTGCCAAAGAAAGGTCTGTTCCTTTGGAACCAACCATTTCCACTCCAAGTGCCTGTATATAGTCTGAAACCGACGATATATCTGTTGTTAATGGGCAAAAGGAAAATGATTGTCCTGCAAAAACAATGATTCCTATTCGATTCCCTTTGATTTCTGGAAGGATTCTTAATGCTAAATCTTGAAATCGTTTTAGGCGGTTTGGACTTACATCAATGGCATTCATTGATAAACTAACATCGACAACAAAAAGTATATCTGCAGACTCAAATTCTTTAATGGATTCTACTTCCGTAGATTTGATTTTAAATAAGGAATAAAGTGCTAAAAACATGGAAATTAAAAAACAGAAAATTCGCATTAAATAAACTTTTGTATTAGCAGTATAGATTCTGTTTATTAGATTTGGATTTTGGTTCCGAAATGAATTTGCTTTAATATTTAAATATAGTTTTCCAAAAAATACAATCATCCATATGCTTATAGAAATGATTGCTATTGTTGCTGCTAAACTTGAATCAATCATAACTTTTCAGTGAATGGGTATACCATAAGTAACCCCAAAACTCCTAGGATCATAAAAAAAACAAACAATGCTTTTGGGAAATGTGTTTCGTGAATTTCCAAAGGTTTTGAAGGTAGTTCGACTGTTTCTAAACTGTTAATTTCGTTTAACACTTCCTGTAATACTTCCGGAGATTCTGCACGAAAAAATTTCCCTGTCGTACTTTCTGAAATTTTCTCCAGAGATTCGTAATTCACTTCATATTGGCTTTGTTCTTTCCCAATTCCTATACTATAGACTTTGATTCCATAGGCTTTCGCAGCATAAGAAGCTGTTTCTGGATCTAATTTTCCTGTATTGGAGACTCCATCCGTGAGCAAAATTATAATTTTTGATTTTGCCTTGGAGTCCTTTAGACGGTACGTAGAAAGAACCAAAGCATCACCGACAGCTGTTCCTTGTTCGCTAATATCTTCATCGGAGGTTTCGGAAATAAGTTCGTCTAACGCATATCTGTCGTTTGATAGGGGTGATTGTAAATAAGCTGCTCCTGCGAATAAGACAATTCCGATTCTGTCGTAGAGCCTTTTTTGTATAAATTCTCTTAGTAAATCTTTTGAGACAGTCAGTCGGTTTTTAGGTAAAAAATCGTATGAATTGGTCATGGAACCTGAGATGTCTAGGGCGATCATGATATCGATCCCATTAGTAACCTCCGGTGTTAAACTGAATTTTTTTCCGGGACCGGCAGCCGCGATGATCAAAAAAATTCCTGCTATATAAATTGAGAATTCTGATAGTTTTAAACCTAAGGATCTTAGGTTTATTAAAAATTTTGTTTTTTGTTTTTGAAATCTATCGGACTGGATGAGTAGAACAGAACCTAAAGGTTTTTTTCGCCACTGGTACAATCCTAGCAATAAAAAAGGTAAAATTAAGAATAAAAGATAAGGTCTCTGGAACTGATCCATATTTATAATTCAAAATCCTTTTTGATTTTTTCCCAAATTACACGAGCAGATTCTTTGTTGAGGTTCGTGTTATTTTCATTATATTTAATATTTCTAAAATGAATCCGTAATTCTCTTAAAGCAGAATTCTCGATATGTGTTCTATTGGAGAGGTCGACAAAAAATTCAGAATCGGTTTTTCCTAATAAGTTTTCGTCTAGTCGTTTGGAATAAACTTCCTTCAAGTATTCACTAATTTTAAACATAAGTTCTTTTTCATGGATTGAATCAGATTCTAAATATTTTTCTACAATATGCAGTCGTTTGGTGGTTTCGTCAAGGGTGGGTTGTTTTTCCCAAAAAGCATCCATCACTTTTGGTTTTTTGCGCCAATATAAATATAAGGCATACACTAGATACAGATTAATAGCTGTAATTAAGAGAACGATAAACAAACGAAAAAAGTAAGGGCCAGAAAATACAATTGGAGGTTCAATGTCTTCGATATCAGTCTCTGAGCCTAGTAGTTGAGATTTGACTTTGATAGATAAGGAAGATCGAAAATTCGTGCCGTTTTGGTCCCATGAAACCGGTAAAATATAAGTGCCTGGTTTGTAGAAGATGATGGAGGCTTCTAATTTAGAAGGTTTTTTGTTTACATTAAAAATTTTATAAGAAGGCATCGTATCATCTTCGTAAATTTCTCCTTCTTCAATGCTTAATTCACTATCATTTGTATCGAATAATTCTATTTGGTAATGGACAGTGTCCCCTACATAAATATCAGATTCTAAAACAATCTCTTTCGGTGCGGCAAAAATTGATCCCGAACATAATAGAAATATAGCGATATACTTATCCATTTCGTTTGATTTTGAATAGTGGTAGGATTTGTTGTGAAAGTTTTGTATTCGGATTGATTTGTACAAACTGAACACCAAAGAACGATTTTGTTGCTTTTAAATCTTTGGTGTATGTAGTTTCATTGTTCCGAAAACTTATATTTTCTGCGGATATTTTTTGAAACATACGAAGCCAAAATGGAAATTTTAGTGTATCTAATTCATCTTGGATCCAAATCCCAATCGGTTCCCAAATTTTTGGAACTTTGTTAGTTTCTAAGTAGTATGAAAAATGATTAAAATCGGAGATCCAGTAACTAATTGCATATTTAGGGTAGAGTTTAAATGCAAATTGGTAAGCCTCTGAATAGTTTGTGGTTTCACCTTGTGGTTGTTTTGTGATATTACTGAAGGCGGAAAAAACTTCAGTTTCTGTTCTAAGCCATTTTCCGGATTTTGAGGGGCTATCTGAAAATGGGATGAGTAAAATTCTATTTCCCATTTTTATATGGAATAAAGATAAAAAAAGTGCAATTTGGAAAGCTGTGTTCTTTTGAGAACCATTTAGAGATACGCTTGTATCATAAAATACAATAATGGAAGTATCTCGTTCTTCATAATATTCCTTTGTATAAAGTTCTCCAGTTCGAGAGGTTACATTCCAGTCGATATAACGCATATCATCGCCGTACTGGTAGTTTCTTACTTCTTTGAAATCGAGCCCCCTCCCCCGTTCCGACATGGTGAGAAGGCCTTGTTTAGTGGAAGAAAATTTCTTTTTTGTTTCCCATTGTAAAACTTGCAGCAGGCGTTTTAGTTCTGGAGATAACATCTAGGGAACTTCCGTGACAGTTAAGATTCGTTTGATAATAGAATCTGTGCTGATATCCTCGCTAATTGCATCGATTGTTAGGTGAAGGCGATGTTTTACAATTTCTGAGAAAAAACGTTGGATATCTTCCGGGATGACAAAATCTCTTCCTTCTAAAAGTGCATTGATTCTGCTTACTTTTAACATAGCAAGGCTTGCTCTGGGGCTTACACCATGTTGGATGAAAATTTTTAAGTCACTATCAGTTGTTGTTTCAGGTCTTGTGTTTCTTGTAAGATTTACAATATAGTTTTGGAGTTTTGGTTCCACAAAAACCTTATTTGAAATTTCAGAAATCTTGTGAATTTCCTTTGGTTTCATTACCTTCTTAGATTTTTTTTTGGTAAAATCTAAATTCCCATGTTGGTGTAAGATGGCGACCTCATCTTCGAAGGAAGGATAGGTGACAATGACTTTGAACAGAAATCGATCGAGTTGGGCTTCTGGGAGCGGATAAGTTCCTTCTTGGTCGATAGGGTTTTGTGTAGCGATCACAAAAAATGGTGGTTCCAAGTCGAATGTTTCATCAGCAATGGAAACTTGTCTTTCTTCCATACACTGTAACAAAGCGGATTGAACTTTTGCAGGCGCTCTGTTGATTTCATCAGCTAACAAAACATTCGTGAAAATTGGGCCTTTTCTGATTTCAAACGATGAAGTTTTAGGATTGAAAATATTGGTTCCCGTTAAGTCTGCTGGCAATAAGTCGGGTGTGAATTGAACTCGAGAAAATTTAGCATCGATGATGGACGCTAAGTTTTTTGCTACAAGGGTTTTTGCGAGACCAGGCATCCCTTCGAGTAACACGTGTCCGTTGGCTACTAGCCCGACGAATAAAGATTGGATGACGTTATCCATTCCTGAGATGGATTCGGATAGTTCCGACCGAAGTAGTTTTACTTGGTCGGAGATTTCTGTAATTTGTTCTTTATTTATTTGCATTGCGATGGAGTCATTTTTGGCATTGGTTTATCAATCATATAGTATTCTGTTTTGCCTCCAATGGTCCAACATCCCATTTTTCGTCCTTGAGGTTCTACAGATCCTTTTCCTAATTCTCTTCCATCTTCTGCATATTCAGTGGCATCTTCGGTGGATCGAATCACCATCCTTTTTTTCCCAGAAGGATAAAAGTAAGTATAAGGAATGCTAGGTTTATAATTTAGTTTTAAGTCTTGTGATTCTTCATCAATTTTTACAAGTGAGAAGAATAATTTTCCTTCACCAAGAATTTTTCCAGTATTGTCATAAACTTTAGCAGATTCTAACATACTTTCGTTAGCCATATTCCCTTGGTAACCGATCTGTCCGTTTTTGTAATAGAACTTCCATTCGCCGGTTCTTGTATGTTTTCTTGTCCCCGTCCCGAATAATTTACCGTCAGCATAATATTCTTTCCAAGTTCCAGTTCTTTCATACTTAATGTCTAAGTTTTCTGAATTTTCTTTCTTAGAATAATTTCCTTCTGCAAGAATATTTCCCTTAGATCCAAACATTTTCCATAATCCACTACGAATGTCGGATGAATAAGAACCTTGTGATTCCACTGCACCGTCTTTATAGTAATTGATTTCTTGTCCGTTTTTTAATCCGTTGCTGTAAGAAACTTTGGTTTTGATTCCATTTCCATCGGCACCAACAAAATAGTAGGTCCATTCCCCGTCTTCTTCGTTATCTTTGAAAGAACCTTTTTCTACCCACTCACCTTTGTTATTCTTTCGGTAATAAGGTCCATTTTTTTTATCATCTGCATAATTTGTTTCAGAAGTTACGATACCTTGTTTGTCAAAGGTTTTGGCCAGACCTTCTTTTTTCCCGTCAACCCAAGGAGTTTCTGCAATGTATTTTTGTGGATTCTCAGGATCAGGTTTTTTCCAGATTCCAATTTTTTTGCCGTCACTGTAGTCCCCAACTTGATCAAGAGTGGATTTGTATTTTGGATTTTCAGCTGTAGACCCAGGTTGTTCGAATTGGATGTATTCTTCCCAAGAACCGTGTTTTGGTAATGATTTAATTTTAGGCGCAGCAAATTTAGATACTTGGTCCTCTGTACATTTTGCTCCGCCGCATTCTGCTTTTACTTCTCCCACTGCCCGGATTCCGCCAGAGTTTTTGAAACGTTCTGTTCGAATCCATTTGCCTTTAGAAAATTTCAATTCAAATTCTTGGTCGCCTGACCCATCTTTTATGGAAGCCCCCGAACAATGTAGAGTGAGTGTGATGATGATTAAGTAGAGAAGTTTGGTTTTCATGTTTCTATCCTATCAAAGAGATGTGCGCGTTTCAATTTATTTACTGATAGCAATTCGTTCGCAATCGCTATTTTTCCTCCGGTTAGTTTATCCGAGAAAAAACGAGGAGGCAAAATATGGAATGCCCCCTCACCTTTCACATATAAAATTTCGCCGTCGAGAGATGTTAGTTCACATTCTAATAGAACTTTACGTTTTGCCTTTTTGATGGGCCAAGCACGAACGAGTAGTTCCTTCTCAACGGGAGTGGCTTTGTGAAATTTGAAACTCATAGTATCTGTCATAACTATATAACCTAAGTGAAAACATAACCCGCCCATTGCTTCATCCAAAACGGTGGAAAGAATTCCGCCGTGTACGAAACCAGGGGCTCCGTTATACATTTTTTTGAAACTATAGGTAAAGTTTACTTCTCCAGTTTCATCATGGAAGGTAAAATCTGCGACAAGGCCTAATGGATTTTCTTTCCCACATCCAAAACAAGTGTCATGATGGATTTCGTAACCATGTATAGAAGGATTTTCTATAGGTTGTTTCATTCTATTTCCTTAATATTTAATTTTCTAAAAATTCTAAAATGGCAGAGGATACTTCTTTCGGTGAATCCATATGTAAATGGTGCCCTCCAGGCAAAATTACTTCCTTTAGGTTTTTAACTGCGTCTTTTCTATTGTTATATTTTTCAGCAATCGGAAATCCTGATCTATCACCTAATATAAGTAATGTTGGGCATTCGATCCGACTACAAAAGGATTCTATTTGTTCCTCCGTATATCGAAAAAATGAATTATAATGAAGTCTTAAGTCCCTTCTTGGTTTTAATCCTTTGGGAGTTTTTTCAATTCCCCTTTCCATAAGGATTTCTGCAGATTCTAACTTCATATCACCTGCTCGCATCCGAACACCAACGGCAGATTCCATATCAGGGAAAAATGTTTCCTTTTTTCCTCTTGGATGAAGGATTTGTTTGATGGCTTCCGTAAGTATGTCTGGAGCTGATTCGGAAAGATTGGTAAGTGGGCCTAACGATTCAATCAACACAAGCTTGTTTATTTTTAGAAGGTTGGTTCCGGCAACTAACGTAGATACTGCGGCTCCCATGGAATGCGCCATTAATATAAAATTTTCTAATCCTAGAGCTTGGGCAATCGACACAACTTCTAAAGTATATTCTGCAAAATAATAAACTGTATTTTCTGGTTTGTGGCTGGATTTCCCGTGACCAGGGAAGTCAATGGATATGAATCTATATTCGGGAAAATACTTAGCAAGAGGTGCAAAACTATTGGCGTTATCCAGCCAACCATGAAAGGCAAGGATTGGTGTTCCTGTTGGATTCCCCCACTCTACTCCCTCGATAGAGTGGAATTTTGTGCGAATAGAAATCGGTAACATATACCTAAGCCTTTGTGATTCCTTCTCATTGTAAACATTTATCTTCTTGATTTAGGCTTGATTCTTTTTTGCTTTTTTTTTGTAATTTGTCCATGAAACATTTTCTTTTGATTGTTTTGTTGACTCTCTACGGAGTTTCCCTTTTCTCAGAATCCAACCTAAAAGCTCTGTGTGAAAATTTGGATGACTGTGAAAAAAAAGCTGATTTGACAGAGATCCATCGAAAAAAAATCACCTTATTAACCTTTGGTATTACTGAATATGGAAAAGGCGCTTCCATACAAAGTTTGTGCCCTCTACTTTTAAAACGAATCAAATCTATAATTTTGGAAGCTAATGGTGATACGGGATACAAAGGGGAAATAATTCTAAAAGTGAATCACAAAGCCGAATACAAACAATCACAGTTACTAAAGGCAGAAGAAGATATACAATTTTTGGATGCAAACCAGAGTTCAATTTCGAAAGATAATTATTCCGAACTTTTGAAATTGAAAACTTTGCTCGACCAATCTAGATGAAAAAACTTTTTTTGATTCTACTGTTACTCACCATTCATTGCGCACAACTTTCTCGTGAAGAACAATTCAGAGAAGAGTGTAAAAAAATTAGAACCAGAAGTTATCTTTTTATGTTACCGATTTTACAAAGACATACAACAACTGGTAACACAGAGTATAACTCGACGATTTGGGTTGGAAACACCGAGTTAGCTTATAAAAAATGTATTTCTGAATCTGAGAAAAATCGTTACAATCTAAGATCGAACTGAAAGTTCATCCATCTCTTCTTGGATAAGTCTTGATCCAGCTCGAAATGTTAAATAACTCCATACCCAACTGAGTAAGGTACTTACTTTATTTTTAAATCCAACTTGGTAGACAAGATGAACAAAAAGCCAACCGAGCCATCCTAAAATTCCTTTTAACCGTATTTTTCCAAATTCTGCAACTGCATCAGTTCGCCCGATGGTGGCCATATTGCCTTTGTCAAAATAATGAAATGGTGATAGCGGTTTGTTTTTTTCAAGGGATTCTATGATTTTGGCAACATACCTGCCTTGTTGCATAGCAACAGGGGAGACTCCAGGAAGAGGTCTGACCAAACCTTTGCTGTAGTTTGCAGCGTCTCCAATAACAAATACTTCTGGATATTCGATTGTTCTGCAAAATTCATCAACGATGATTCTATTCGCCTTATCCTTGTTAAGCTGCATATTTTTTGCTAACTCAGACCCTTCAACTCCTGCAGCCCAAATCACCGTTTTTGATTCTATAGTTCTATCCTTCAAAACAACACCAGTGTCTGTGATATCTAAAACCGGGGAATTGGTAAGGACCTCAACTCCCCTACTCTCTAGTTTTTCTTTGGTAAAAGAACTGGATTTTTCGCTAAATGCGGTGAGTAAACGGGGACCCGCTTCGATTAGTGTTACTTTTGTCATTCCGGAATCAATATTTCGAAAATCTTTTCTGATGATGTTATGGGAAAGTTCGGCAATAGACCCTGCGAGTTCTACTCCTGTTGGTCCTCCGCCTATGATAACATAATGCATAAAACTTTTTGCTTTTTCATTATTACCAATGAGTTCTGCTTGTTCAAAGGAAAGTAGAATCCTCCTTCGAATAGCCAATGCATCTTTTAGATTTTTTAAACCTAAAGTTTTTTCTTTCCAAGAATGATTTCCGAAAAAACTAGTTCTTGCTCCCGTTGCGAGAATTAAATAATCGTAAGTTTCTGTGTTATTCTGAAATTTAACTTGGCGATTTTTGAAATCAATTTCGGTTACATCACCAAGTAATATTTTTACGTTTTTGTATTTAGTTGTGATGGATCGAGAGGGAATCGCAATATCCGCTGGTGACAATACGGCAGTTGCCACTTGGTATAAAAGAGGTTGGAACAGATGATGGTTTTTTTTATCAACAACAGTTATGTCAAAGGATTTGTGATTCGCGAGAGTTTTGATTACCTGTAATCCGCCAAAACCCGCCCCCACAATTAATACTTTTTTCTTTATTTGTGACATTTGTCTTATACTCCTAAAAAATTCAGAAAACCAGCGGAACAATCTTCCACAAGATCCTGAACCCTATCAAATGCAATTTCGCTTTTGTAATATGGATCGGGGACAATTGGTTCTCCTTTATCACTTCTAAATTGACCAAAGAGAAATATTTTTTCCTGAATTTTTTTATCATTACTTAGACTGATTACATCAGCAAAGTTGTTCTCATCCATAACCAATAAATAATCGAAATACTTCAGATCATTTAAGGTTAGTTTTCTAGATTTATGGGTTAGATGGATTCCTCTTTTTTCTGCGGCTTTCCTTGTTCTAAGATCGGGTAAATCACCGTCATGGTAACCAGACGTACCACAAGAATCGATTTCAAACGATTGGTTTAATTTTTTTTGATTTACCAAGTTTTCCAATGCACCCTGGGCTGCAGGAGAACGGCAAATGTTTCCTAAACAGATAAATAGAACTTTTGTTTTTTCTTTCATTTAATTAAGGTAGTAGATATATTTTTTCCCAACTTCTTTTAACCATTTCTCTGCTAGTTTGTATTTGGGATTATGTGACTCAACAATTTTCCAAAATCTAGCTGAATGGTTGTGTTCAATTGTATGAGCAATTTCATGTAAAACTATGTATTCTATAATAGAGTCTGGACAGTGGACTAAACTTAAGTTTAAGGAAATTTGATTTTTGGAATTACAACTGCCCCAGAGTGAACGCATTGGTTTGATAGATAATTTTGTAACTTTTGTGTTGAGTGCAGAGGAAGTTGATTCTATTAATGGGATTATTTTTTCAAAAAGTATTTCCTTTAAAACCAGTTTCCCTTTTCGAATTCTAGTTTCTTCCGTTTTTGTTTTGGGGATTTGAATGTATTCAGAGGTAAGGTTTGACCTTTTATTGGAACTCAACTGTATCGTTACTTGAGTCCCGAAGATATGGATTTTTTCTCCCTCCTCAAATTTTAATTTTTTAGGAATGTCTTTGGGGAGTCCTTCGAGTTTGGACAAAATCCATTCTCTTTTTTCGGCTAAGAATTCTTCTAATTGTTTTTTGGGTATCCTGGCAGGATGTTTTAGAACCACTTTGCCATTTTGGTAAACTACGAGGGAAATATTTCTTCCTTTGGTAGTTTTTCTTTCGATTTCGAAATCTGCCATTATGTATTAGATAGTTTTATTCCTCTGTATTAGGTACTACTTTTTCTGTATTTGTTGAACTTCCAGGTGACCAATCTAATTTGTTTAAGGCTCCTATTTCGATCGAATAATCTTTTATATTTATATGTGATTTGAAGCCACCGACTAAATTAGAAGCTAGGTCATCTCTGGTTAATCCGCCCTGTGAAGTAAATCTACCTTCGGAAAAAAATCTTCTGTGGTTAATGCGTATATAACTAAGCCAGGTTGGCCCTATTTTATAACCAACTTCTGCTTTGGAAGCCCAGCCAAGTCCATAGTTTTCAGAGAAGAAGTTGATAGACCTCTGTACATGAAAATCTCTCGTTTTGATTCTTCCTATCGATGGCATAAAACTAAAGTCCGCGTAGAAGTCCCCGGATGAATATCGGTATCCACCGCCGGTAAAGAATTCCCATAAATCGTTTGAAAACGTGAGTCCCATTCCAATCGGACCATAAAAGACGGGAGTAGATTCCACGTATTGATTCACATCATAGAAAATGTATTTAAAGTAAGAATATCTTGCGCCCATAGAAAGAAAAAACCCAGAACCATCAGCCCAGTAATTTGGATTAGCTGTTTGGAAATAATACCTCCCATAGAGTTCTGCTCGGCTTTCAAATACTGTTGATTTACCTTTCCCATCGGCAAAGTTACGACTACCGGAATAGATAGTCGCTGAATCTCGGTAACTCCATTCACGTGTTGCGATGTTTGTGGTGTTTTCGGTGGATACTGCTCCAAGAAAAAAATCTTCATCTCGAGCTTCTCCCGATTTTTGATATCGACCTGTGGTTTTAAGGGCACCGCTAATTTCTAGTCGGTCTTTTGTAAAAATTCCTTGGATCCCGAATAGCGAAAATGTCCTAGGAAAAGAGATCCTCGAGCCGCCTCGAATTCCCGATAGGTTTGGATATTTATTACCAGTTTCAAATATATATTCACCACCAGACTTTTCGATGGTTGGCCCCCAGATTATTTCTGCAGACAGTGAATTTAAACTGAGAATTAAAAATAAAAATGGAATCTTGGGAATTTTAGGCACCAGCGTAGGTTCTACTTTACCTCTAAGTTGTAAATTCCTAAATTTATTTTTGAGGGATGGTATAATGATGTTTCTTTCTCGATTTCAACTAGATTCGTTCTTCTTAGGGGTGAAATGATTTCACCCCTAAGAGACATAATTAAATTGACAGTCTGGGCGGATTTATGCATCCTTTGGGAAGGTTATGGGCAAAGCAGAAACTATTTTTACTGAAGAAGAAGCAGCGAAATTTGTTGGTCTGAAAGCAGGTGAGTTTGCTGCGAAGGCCACTAGTTTGAAGATTCCAGGATGGAAAACTGGCGAGTTCAAACAATCTGTGTTGATTAAATATTTTGAGCCAACTGAACAAGATGGTTTGGATAGCCATGTAATTGCTGTTTCAAACCAAAAAGGAGGGGAGGGGAAAACAACAATTAGCCTTTATCTTGCTGAAGCCCTTTCTGAAAACCACAAAGTATTGTTAATCGACTGGGACCCGCAAGCAAATGCAACACAACTGTTTCTCAAAGAAGATGTTCCCTCTATAATGGATTATTTAGGTTATCGCGGTAAAAAACCCAGAGATATTGATCCTGCAATTAGAACGATCGGTGAAAATTTTGATTTACTTCCTTCCACATTGGAACTTGCTAATTTGACAACTCCATACGAAAGAGATGATTTTGAATTGCTGAATGAAGCGATTCTTCCTCTTCGTTCGAGATATGAATATATAATTATAGATTGCCCTCCTTCATTAGGACTAATATTAGAAAATGCACTTATCTGTGCTGATTACATCTTGGTTCCTATCCAAACGAGGGCCTTTAGCTTACAAGGAATTCGTGATTTGTATGAAACTTTTCAAAAGATCCAAAAGAAAGCCAACCAAAGGTTGAAATTACTAGGTGCAGTATTAAACCAATATGAAGGACAAAAAGCACTCGCTGGTTTAGCAGAAGGAGTCAAAAGATATTTTCCGGTATTTGATACCGTCATCCAAAGACGTGAGGCAATTCCGCAAGCCCAAGCGAAGATGTCGTTTTTGGCAAAAATAGACTTAACTACAATGAAAAATTTTAGAGATCTTGCTGCAGAGGTTAAACAAAAAATCGATGTCCAAAAAAACTGAATTTCAAGCTTTAGATTTAATTTCTGCATACTCTGAAAAGAAAAAGAACCCTTCTCATTTAGAGCTCAGTCAAATATTCCCTAATCCTACTCAACCTCGTCTGATTGGACGTGAGGATACAACAGACCTATTACCTTCTATGGAAAGGTTGGGACTAATCGAACCAATCCTCGTTAGGAAAGAAAAAGGTAAATATCTGATTGTGGCAGGCGAACGTAGATATCGTGCCGCTATTAAATTAGGATGGAAAGAAATACCCGCAATTGTAACGGATGCCAATGAAGATGTTTGTTATGAAATGTCTCTTGCTGAAAACGAAAAGAGGAAGAATTTAAATCCTTGGGAAGTAGGTAAAGCCATCCAATTCCTTAGAAAAGAAAAAAGAAAAACAGCGGAAGAAGTTTCTGAATTGTTGGGTTACAGCGGAAGGTATGTAAAACAACTTAGCAGTATCGCCAGGTTGGATCAAAAATCGGTAATGGAACTTTTGATCAGTGGAAAACCTCTTTCGGTAAAAAACCTTGAGGAACTACTAAAACGAAAAGAGAATAGGGGGGGTGAAACCATTTCACCCCGTATTGGGTCTGGGGCTAGCCGTATTAGTATTAATTTTGGTAAACTTAGTGGAAAGGTTAGAGATAACTTTTTAAAAGAATTAGGTTTGCTTAAAAAGAAATACGGAATCAACGAATAGAGGAAAAATGAAGTCAACTTTAAAACTTAAAACGATAGAGGATATCGAAAGAGAGTTATCGATTATTATAGCGTGTGAGAAAAAACAGAAAGCTGATGTTACTTTAACTCAAGTTTATGATTTTTTGGCAGAATCCATTGAGTTGTCCATTCAAAGGATCGGCTCCACTAATAAACGGAATACAATCAATAAATTATTGGGTAAATATAAGTTTGCAAAACTTATATCCACAGGAAATTATACAAAAGCGAACCAAATTCCAGGGTTCCCTCCAAAGGATTTAGGAGACTCTGACTCTGCACTTCTTCGTTTAAAAACATCCTTAACTGCCTTTAAATTGCATTCCGGACCTTTCGCCGAACATTCAGTATTTGGTGAACTTGATAAAAAACAATGGGAAAGAATTCACGGGATTCTCTCCATGTTTTTGTTTGGATACATCCAACTATATGGTGATGAAAAGTTAAGATTTGTAAAAGAAAGGGAGCAGAAAAAAGAAAAAGCTTTTGCAGAGAAAAAACACCATCATCATCCGCAGAAGAAAAAAGAAGATCATGATTCAAAACCTAGTGGCCATAACAATAGGAAATGGAAAAATAAAAAGAAAACTCACCATAAAGGAAACAAAAATCAAGGTGGTGGACCTAGATGAAAATTTGTTTGGTTGCAGGTAGTCACAGAAAAAATTCCCAGTCTCTGAAAGTTGCAAAATTTTTAGCAAAAATATTAGAAACAAAAGGTATCGAAGTTATATTATTTGATTTGGGTGGAAATCCTCTGCCACTTTGGGAACCAACAATGTGGGAGAAAGATTCTGAAATTAAAAAGTTTTGGTTAGAATATAGCGCGGGATTTGCTAGTGCAGATGGTTATATTTTTCTTTCTCCAGAGTATGCTGGGATGGCAAGTCCTGCGTTAAAGAATTTTTTTCTTTATTTAACAGGTGGAGATATTTCTCATAAACCCGGACTGATTATTACTGTTTCCAGTGGGATGGGCGGAAGTTACCCAAATGCAGAACTCCGCATGTCCAGTTACAAAAATACTAGAATTGTGTATCTTCCTGATCATGTGATTGTTCGCCATGTAGAATCAGTTTTAAATTCAGAAACACCCGAAGGTAAGGATGACGAATACATTCGGGCTAGATTAGGTTATGTAATTAATGTTTTAGTTGAATATGCAAAGGCTCTTACTGGTGTTCGCCAAAGCGGTGTGATTGATATAAAAACTTACCCTTTTGGATTATAATTGCGACACCAATTGGTAGACCTACATTCAAAATTAAAGTCACAATATATCCTAATATCGGACCTCCGAATAGATATGGGTCAAAACTATGCATCATATGGATCACAAAAGGATGTAGAAGGAAAATGAATAGACTATTATTTCCAACAAAACTGATCCATTCAGATACTTTGTGATTCAATTTAGGAAGAATTTCCCAAACGGCGAATAAGAAAAAAATGGGATAAACTAAGTGGTGGTTTTTGAAATCGATAAAATAACCTCCGCTGAACAAAATGATCAGAAATAGAAAAATGAAAGAGAAAATCCCGAGAGCTAACTTTACATCTGCATTTTGTTGTTTTTTTTCTTCTTCTTTTGAAAGACCAATTTGAATACCTAACTGAAAGAAAAAAATATAATTCAGAATTGAAATTGCATGGTATCCTTTGGGAAGAATGGAATCAAAAATTCCTAAGTTTGATGCCAAATTGATTAAGAATGCGACAAGAAGTAAATATTTTGAAATTTTTTCATTTAGAAGAACTTTATCAAATAGATAAAAGATAATATAAAACTGAATTAATAGTGGGACAAAGTAAAAAGGTGCAAATACCTTTCCTAAAAAGTAAAATTGGAAAAATTCTAATAAGGAATAATCGTTATATTTTATGAAATATCCAACGATTGATGCCAAACTATAAGGAAGAATGAGGTTTTTTAATTTGGTAATCCAATACCCTTCTTTTTTTCTTAAGAAAATCGCAGAAGTTAGTATAAATAACGGAACAGAAAACCTAGATAAATTAGAAAGAAATAAGGTAGTTCGAATCACAGAATGGTCTGCGGGGTGGAAGAATTGAAAGTATGAGTGAATGTGAATGAGAACTATCCCAATCATGGCAAATCCACGAAGTATATCGAACCTATTTTCCCTTCCTTTGTTTGTGACTCGAGGGTGTGGAAGAGAGTAGGGGATTTTAAATGCCCAAAGATACAAACCTCCAAGGCCTGCTAGTATGATCCCTAGTAATTCCCATTCCATAATTCTCTTCTCCTTTAAGGCATTTTCTTTTCAGATTTCCTGGGGGAAAGGAAAATGAATTCAGATTTTAGGCGAAATAGCCAAAAATAGATACAGGAGCCACGAATCAATGAGCAAACTCAACATTCCGCCAAATCAGAGGATCTTCAAAGAAGGGGAACTGAATAATGCGATGTACATCATCCTCCAAGGGAACGTTGAGATTTTTTTCACTGTGAATAATAGTCAAACGCGACTAGCACTGATGAAACCTGGAGATTTTTTTGGTGAGATGGCTTTGTTCAGTTCTAATCCAAGAAGTGCGACAGCAAGAACGATAACAAATTGTGAAGTGGCTGTGATTGAAAGTAAACAACAGTTAGAAAACTTTCTTGTTAAGAATCCGAAGTTTGCTGCTAAGATGGTTTCAATTATGGCAGATAGGTTAGCTCGTACTAACGAACTGCTTATTAGTAGTATGGAAAAATCTGTGGCGAAGAAAATCGAATTTAGTAATGACGTTGGAAAAGAACACCAAATTGGAATCAGTGATGTTCAGGATGTGGAATGATTAGCCGTAAATAGTCGGTAAGTTTTTTTTGATTAATGTAATTTCTAAGATGGGCGCATAACTTAATAGATTTTTGATGTTTACGGTTTGTCCTTCTGCTATCAAAAACTCTTTTAAGATTTCTAGAGTTTCTTCTGGAGGAAGTGAAGAGATACTTGGATATTCAGGATGCCCAACCAAATCAAATTCGTCTGCGAGTTTTGGATCTTCTAGTTGTTTGTCTTCTAGGTTAAGTAAGTCTTTCCAGTTCATAGTTAAATTAAGAGATTTTGGTATTCTTCTCTATGTTCCTCAAATTTGAGTTTAAACCTGTCTTGCATATCGCGAAATTCTTTTTCTGATTTGATTTCAAAATATTCCAACACTTCAGGCTCTACGGTAAAATAATTTCCTTTCCCACGACCAATATTGGCCAAAATGTCAGCCAAATAGATGATCTGACAGAGGATATTGTTTCTTGTTTTGCATTGCCAAGGTTTGTGGTGGTAACGGATCACATCTAAAATTTCTTCAGGGAATTTCCACTTTTCTGACATCAAATATCCGATTTCAGAATGAGTGGTTCCAAGTGTGTATTCTTCTACCCATTCTGAAATTTCGTTACTATCATCACTTCGAAGAACTCTAATCTGATTGATTTGGCTTAGGTCAAGCGAAAGAAGAACCATTCTTCCTAAATCATGAAGTAATCCGCAAATGATTGCAGGTTCTAATAGTTTTAAATGTTTTTTACTATCTTCAATGAGAAACCGAGCATACATCGATGTTTTGAATGAGTGTGTCCAGACTAACACTTGTTTTGCGTATCGAACATTAAGGATTTTTTTGGATCCTAATGTTAAAAAAATGGATTCGAGGTTTTTGAGTCCTATCCTCTTTAAACCTTCCAAAACTAAGATAATAGGTGTGTGTGCTCCAAATAGAGGTGAGTTTGCAATTTTAAGAATTTCTGCTGTAATTGCTGGATCTTTTTCCACATGAGCAGAGATCTCATGCCAATCGACGTCCTTTTTGTTTGCGATGGTGATTAACTTTTGAATTTGAGGGGGAAGAGGGGGAAGACTATTGACTTCGCGGATCAATAGATTTTTGATATTGATTTGGTTTTCTTTTGGAATGAGTTGTTTGGGAATTCTGATAATGACTTCAGTGTATTCCTCTGTGGTTAAAAGTTGAAAGAACTGGTTGGAAATTCCAGAATTTCGAAGTAGGATATGAATGAGTACGATCCCTAGTCCAGAGCTTTCTTCGTTATCGATTGATTCTCGATAAGCATCGTTTATGTTTTTATACTTTGCAGATGCTTGTACTCTTTTTAGAATTCTATTTTTTTCTTCAGGGAGAATTTTGGCGTTATTTCTAACTCTAAATTCTATATATTCTTCTTTGAAAATTGTGCTTAAAGTAATTTTATATGGGGAGTCATCAAGGGCCAAAAAAACCCGTTTGCGGTTGTGACCAAATTCGTCCTTATACCGAGGAATTCCTTTTACATAGTCCTTTTCGTCCCAGAGATTCAATCCTTGTTCTTGGAAGAAAACCCGTTTGCCATTAGCCTTACATCCGTTTACCAGTAATTCGCTGAGAATGGTGAAAAGAATTTCATGGAGAAATTCTAAGGAAATGCTACGAACCACTCTTCCAATCCATACGTCCAGTTCCGGGCAGTCGATTTCCGAAAAGTGGACATATTCTTTAGAAATTAGTTTTCCGGAAAGAAAGTCCTCCTGGAAGGTGATGAGTGGCGGAATCGACATGATAAACCTGTTTTGAACCTTGTTTCTCTTTTTGAAAACCGAAAATTTTATTTTGAAATTTCTGTTTGGATTCCGATAATGAAGACTATGGAACTCTTAAAAAAATCCCTACCTATTACCTTGGTGTTATTTGTAGCAGTAGTATCTATTTCTGCCCAGGACACCAAACCACAAGTTACCTCTACCGATGTGAACCAAGAGAATCACGATGCAAAAGAGGGACAGGATAAAGAGTTATTCGAATACTATTATAAAACTCGCCCAGAAAATTTACCACCTAATAAAGCAAAACTAGAATATAACTTGATTAAGACGCTGAAAAAAGAAATCATTAGCCGCGATTATTCTAAAGAGTCTGCTGAAGCGATCAAAAAAATTGATGCAACTAACATTCAATACGAAAGAGTTTATAGAGAAAGTAAGTGGCTTCGTGGTTTTATGACACAAAACACTCATCTAAACTATTTAGAATTTATGTACATTGTAAAACACGATAAATATATGTGTTTTGTAAGTTTTGATGTTAATCCTGAGTTTTATTTGCAACAATCTCGTCAGTCACAGTTGGTTTTTGCTGCGAAGGATAAATTCGAGATAATAATTCCAAAACCCTAATTAGTAAGGTAACAGCGACAAGTACGAGTAAATAGATAAATCCATATAAAAAATACCTTTCTAAGTTTTCCAAAAGGGGGAGTGGTTCTGCATTCCCCCTAATTTGCGAAATAGCCGTTTGTTTTCCAAAAATCTTTACTTCTTTTTTATAAACCTCAATGGTGTCACCTAACCGAAGTCTTTTGTATATGGAATAAGGAATTCGTTCCGTAACTTCGTATAAGGATCCATTGCTGAGTCCAAAACTATAATGACATTGATAAGCAATCGGGAATTGGTTTTTGACACGAGAGAGTTCTTGAACAATCGCAAAACTCCTGTTTCTTTCTCCAATTAAGGTAGTAGTTTCTGATTTTAAATAACTATTTTGAAAATGAACAAGGGAATAGAATAAGGAAATAACGATAAAGGATAAAAAAACCGAATTGGCTATCCAAACCGAAATTCGTGGAGACATCTAGGACTTAGATGGCTCCTCAAACGATTTTAACGCTTCTTCACGATCGCTATAAAATTGGAAAGCATTGGAAAGACCTAACAAATGAAATACTTGGAGAATCGAACTAGTCACTCCGACAAGAGCCATTTCTTTATTTCTTTTTTGTAAGTTCATTTTTACATCCAAAATCATTCGGATTCCTAAACTAGATATGTATCGGAGTTCTGAAAAATCCAAAATGAGATGTTTTCTATCGGTTCCGACCATTTCATCTAAGATCGTTTGTGTGATTCGATCCAGTGGACCCGATTCCATACGACCTTTGATTTGGACGATTACGGTTCCATTAATGCGTTTCTGCTCTATTTCGTATGGTAAGTCTTGCATGGATTCCCCTCTCTTTAGCGGAACAATTACAAATAATTTCTCAGGCGATAACCGAATTGTCGCCTTGGCGTAAGGTGGAAAAGGATAATGTCTCTCTGTAAGAGAATCAACTGCCAATCCACCATTCATTTCAGAAATAACTTCCACTTGATCCAAAGCCCTGAAATCTGCCAAGGAAAACTCTGTTTCTCGGGACTTCACTCGAATTTCTCGAGAATAAACATGGAAAAACGGCTCATGTTTTGAAAAAGGTGGGAATTTTTTAGGAAAACAGGAAGTAATCCATCCTGTGGAACCAGCCCCTGTGTAAACGAGGAGACCTGAACATTTTTGTTCTTCTTTTTTCCCTTGGTAAGAAATCCAAAACCGAGAGGTAAGGTCTGGGCTACTGTTTCGGACAGAAAGTTCGCAAATGGCAGGAACTGTTTTGAGTTTGGTTCCGTTGGGATATTGAATTTCTGTATCAAGTAGAGACCACGATTCCAAACGAGTTTGTTCAAAGTTATTTCCCACTGCTTTTTTTAATTCTTCTGCAGTAAAGCCAAGTAAGGCTCCTACAGAAGAATCAGGATCGGAATTACATCCAATTAAGTGAGTGTCCCCCGCCATATGGGCTACATAAGTGAAATGGTTATCGCCACCATGAGCCACAATCAAATCGTATTTGTTCCCACCTTCGGGATCAAAATTTTCTCGAAATACAAAGTCTGCTTCAGGAAATACCTGTGATTTTAGAAATTCTCGAGATTGTAATTGCCTTTCATGTGATTCAAAAGTCCTTTCGAAGACTTCTGGATTTTGACGTGCGACTTCTTTGTAGGCTTGTATGGAGCCATAAGTTTCCAAATCCAATTCGTATTTGGTACGTTTGAAGACCACTACGACCTTTTTATACTTGGTTGAAGGCATGAGTTTTGGAAGAAATTCCCATTTTCCTTAGGGAAATAAAGGTTTTTTTACAAAAACTTCGTTTTTCTTAGGAAATTTGCAGAAAAATTGTATCCAAAATCAATTTAGTCTTGTACCAAATCATGTAGTTTTATAAATAATGTGTAACCGTTAAATGGTTTAGAGGAAAATCAAAGTATGGCAACAACTCCTACCCCAATGAAGAAGTCCGAAATGCTCAGCGAACTCGCTGAAATAACTGGTATGACCAAAAAGAACGTAGCTGCGTTCTTGGACTCCTTTGTTGATCTCGCTTACAAAGAAACTAAGAAAAACGGAGCATTCGTAATTCCAGGTTTAGGAAAACTTGTTAAACGCAATCGTCCAAAACGTAAAGGAAGAAACCCTGCAACTGGTGAAGCGATTGTCATTCCTGCTAAAACTGTTGTTAAGTTTACACTTTCTAAAACATGTAAAGATGCAGTTGTGCCTCCAAAAAAATAATTTAGTTTGTGAACCCAGGAGGATGTCCCCCTGGGCATTTTATGGATAAAAAACCTTATCCTTTTTTGCCATTTGAAGATTCTCTCGTAGGAGAGAAAATTCTCCTAGTTTGGCAAGAAAGTCATCATTCAGAAAAAAATCTCAAAGATCATCTACTAAAAGCACTGGATCTTACTGAAGACCAAATCATCTTCACTCCTAATGCCATGAAACAAAAGTTAATGGTATCCTATCCTACTGAAATTCGTTCTTTCATAGAAAAAGGAGAACCCGGCAGTATCACCAACCTCTTGTTAGATATTGCAAAAGGTAAGTCAGAGTTAAATCCAACACCGGCATTAGATATTACCTTCGAACTAATGGAATGGATTCTAACGGGATTTGATTTGGATGATGTATTAGTAGAAACCTTATCCGCATTATTTGGAACCAATCTAACAACTGACTTTGTGGACCAAGTGAGAGCCGAATACATTAAAGAATTCCGCGGCTAAAGAATTTTCGTAGGCTCTGGATATTTTGGTTGTCAAATATTGAACTTGGTTCAAATTTTGGAACAAATAAGGACTTTTGGATACCAATATGCAAACTCGAAATATTTATAAATGGGGATCTCCCGACGTAGAAGAAAAACTACCGGAACATACGTTAAAATTTTTAGAAGCCCAGTTCCCTGTAGATAAAGAGTTTAAAACTTCATTTCCAAAGGGAGAACTTCCTCTTGCCGCTTTAAAAAAATCAAAGATTACTCCAACCACTCTCACTAAACTAAAACAAATTGTTGGTAAAGACAATGTTTCGTTAGACGATGTTTCTCGTGCGAAACATTCGATAGGGAAATTTTATACAGAAATATACAAAGCTAGATTTGGTGAAGTCACAGATGTCGTTGATGTTGTTGTATCACCAAAGTCCGAACAGGAAGTAATTGAAATCATTTCTCTTGCCAATGCGGCAAAAATTCCTGTAATTCCTTTTGGTGCCGGTTCTACAGTCACCAAGGCTTTACAAGCTCCCAAAGGTGGGATATCTTTGGATTTATCTCGTTTGAATCGAATCATAGAATTCAATGCAATTGACTCTACTGTTACAGTGGAAGCAGGGGTGTATGGTCCGGTTTTAGAAAAACATTTGAATGAACGTGGTTATACTTGTGGCCACTTCCCACAGTCGTTTGAATTTTCTACCGTAGGTGGTTGGATTGCTGCCAAAGGTGCAGGTCAAGCTTCCACTGGGTATGGGAAAATGGAAGATATACTCCTTAGTTTAACAGCGATTACTCCCTCTGGAAAATTTGAATCAAAGGCTTATCCTGCAGCATCCATTGGTCCTGATTTATTCCGTTTGTTTTTAGGAACAGAAGGGAGTTTTGGCGTCATTACCAAAGCAACTTTAAAAATTCGTAAATTCCATCCTGAAAATTCTGCCAAAGGTTCCTTTATATTTAAGAACTTTGAAAAGGCTGTAGAAACGATGAGAGAGGTGATGCAAGCCGGATTTGGAAAACCACATTTCTTTCGTATCCAAGATCCAGAAGAAACAGATATCTCTTTCCATATGAGTGGTCTTCATGGTGGAAAAGAGGATTTGTTCTTAAGATTTATTGGTTACAAACCAATGGAAAGATCACTTATGCATATCATTGTGGATGGCGATCCGGATTATGCAAAATCAGTTTTGAAAAAGATCAAAAAAATCGCAAAACAGAATGGTGGATTTTCAACAGGGGAATCACCAGTGAACAAGTGGTTACACCAACGGTATTCCAGTGCTTACTTAAGAGATTATCTTATGGACGAAGGAATCCGAATTGATACCCTTGAGACAGCCGTTAGTTGGTCTAATTTACATACATTGTGGGAAAAAACAAGGACATATATCAAAAGTCATGAAAATACTTCTTGTATGGTTCATATATCCCATGCTTATGAAAACGGAGCCAATTTGTATTTTATCTTCTTAAGTCCCATCAATGGAAAAAATGAAATTGCCGATTTTGTGAAATTTCATAAAGGCATTATCGATAGCATTCATAAACATGGTGGTTCTTTATCCCATCATCATGGGATTGGAAGGATGCTTGCACCTTGGATGGAAGGGGAAGTTGGAAAAGAAGGACTAAGAATTCTTTCCTCTCTCAAAAAAACTTTCGATCCTAAAGGAATTATGAACCCAGGTGGATTGTTGGGACTTAAATAATGGGTGTTTCTGAAAGGAAAAAACGTGAATTCGCACAAAGGGAAACAGACATTCTCAACTGTGCGATAGAACTTTTTAGAACCAAACATCCATCACTTGTAAAGATGGATGATATCGCAAAACAATTGGAGATAGGGAGGGGAACGATCTATCTCCATTTCAAAAGTAAAGATGATTTAATGGCGCGAATTCAGTATGAAGATTATCTTCGTCTTCGTACTCGTTTGGAAAAAGCTTTTGATGAACCATCAGCCATTGAAATGTCTAGGAAAGCAATTAGAGCTTATATCGATCATTGTTTGGGCGATCGTCATATGTACGTCGTTGCTAGGCAATGTGGAGTTAACTTAAACATCAATAATGTTTCTGAAGACATGCGTAAACTTTTAACGGATGAAAGAACAAACCGCCTAACACTTTTAGAAAAAATCTATAAACAGGCAAAACAAGAAAACTTAATTAATTCTCGAGGAACTTATCCCAACGTCGCAGTGGCTTGGGGTATGATTCGCGGTGCTGTGGAAGTGATTCTGGAAGGGCATTTCCAAAATGAAATTAAAAGTGAAAAAGCCTATTTAGAAACAATTGAACATGTATTATTTTATGGGCTGTTTTCTGGAAATAAAGGAGAGACCTGATGAAAAAGATGAAAGTGATTCTAAATCCTGTATCCGGCGGAGGTCTTTCTGCAAAAGTTTGGAAACGGGTGGAACCGGAGTTACAAAAAAAAGGAATCCCTTATGAATTTGAAGCCACAACCAAAGAGAAAGCCGCTCGTGACATTGCCAATGAATCCGTAAAACAAGGGTTTCATTGGATTGTAGGGATTGGAGGTGATGGAACATTTTCTAATATCATCAATGGACTTTTCGAAAACGGGAAATTAATCAATAAAAATGTTATCTTTAGTCCGATTCCTGCAGGAAGAGGAAACGATTTTATTAAAACTGTTAAAGTCCCGAAAAATCCAATCAAAGCACTGGAACAAATTCTGGAAGGCAAAGAAAAAATCATTGATTTGATTGCAGTCACTTACACCAAAGCTGACAAAACAAAGGGTAATTATCTATGTTTGAATTTGGCAGATGTTGGAATGGGTGGTGAAGTTGTTTATAAAGTCAATAAATCAAGGCTTGCTTCCATCATAGGTGGGAAGGGGGTATTTTTATTATATTCGTTCCTTGGTTTATTTACATATACCAACAAAAAGATAACTCTTACACTATCTAAATTTGAAAAAATTACAAATAAATGTAGGCTCGTAGTTTGTGCTAACGGTGAGTATGCAGGTGGGGGGATGTGGTTTGCTCCCAAAGCAAAGTTAGACGATGGGAAAATGGATTTTCTTGCGATCCAAGACGTAACCGTAATGGAAACCCTTCGTAAGTTTGGATATTTGTATCGTGGAAAATTATCTGATGATTCTAAAGTCATCTCCAAACAAATCACAGAGTTAACGGCTGAGTCTGAAGAAGACGTTTTTATCGATGTGGATGGCGAAAATATGGGCCAACTACCTGCTCATTTCAAAGTAATCCCAAATGCTTTACCTATCAAATGTTAATCAAATGAAACAAATTACAAAAAATGAAAGTTCGCGGCTCAAAAATTTAAAAGAAGAATATGATATCATTATCATCGGTGGTGGGATAACAGGAGCCAATGTCCTTTGGGATGCAACCCTCCGCGGATACAATTGTTTACTCGTAGAAAAAAATGACTACGCTTCCGGTACGAGCCAAGCTACTTCTAAACTCATTCATGGTGGACTTAGATACTTAAAGAATTTAGAATTTGGTTTAGTTCGTGAATCACTTTCTGAAAGAAGATACCTGGCTAAAATTTCGCCTCATGCAGTAAGACCTATGGGATTTATCATTCCGATTCGTTCTTGGTTCCAACGTATCCAATTGTTTCTGGGAATGGAACTATACAATGCACTCTCTTTTGATCGGAATGAGGAAATCGATGCCGATGTCCGATTGCCCAGATACCGATGGAATTCATTAGGAGAAACCATTTATAAAGTTTTAGGACTGGATAGAAAATCTCTGAAAGGGAGTTTCCAATACTACGATTATGCCAACCCCAATCCAGAAAAACACACAACAGAATTTATTTTATCCGCAAAGGAGAAGGGTGCTCATGCTTTTAATTATTTAGCCGTCACTACTTTGAAAAAACAAAATAGCGGTGGTTATACGGTTGGGCTAACGGATTCTATTACGGGTAAGAAGGTTTTAGTTTCGACTAAAGTCGTTGTCAATTCGGCTGGGCCTTGGGCAGACGTAATTGAATCCATGACTGGTGTTACTGCGGAAAAAAAACTCGTTCGTTCCAAGGGAATCCATGCGGTAGTCCGAAACATTTGTGGAAATGAATGTGCCGTGTTATCTAAAAGAGATGGTTCGCATCTTTTTGTCATTCCATGGCGTGGTAAAACCATTGTCGGAACAACGGACACTGCCTATGAAGATGATCCAAATGCTTTTAAAGTCAAACAATCTGAACTAGTGGACTTACTCGATGAAGTAAACTTTAGTTTTGGGTTTGCGAAACTCACTTTAAAAGATGTGGATTATTATTATGGTGGCCTTCGTCCACTAGTGGAAGATCCAGGAAGTACGGAAGGAACTTACTCCGCTTCTAGAAAATCCGAAATTTTTCATTATGAAAAAGAAGGATTCCCTGGGTTCTTCTCTGCGTTAGGTGGAAAATATACTACCAGTCGAGCCGTTGCAGAAAGTTTAGTGAATGCAATCGATATTTATTCCAAAGGAATAAAATCTCCTTGTGCTACAAAATTCACTCCACTACTCGGTGGACGATACCAAAGTTTAAAAGAACTTGTGAATGAATTACAATTTAAGTATCCAAAAGTTTCAGGTGAAAAGTTAGAAACATTGGCACGTCGTTATGGTAGTGTCTCTTGGAAAATTCTATCTATAGAAGGAAAAGATTCTTATCGAATTTCGAATGGAGAAATCTATTATGAAGAAGAAGTAGAATCTATGGTCCTCCATGAAGACATTCTTCATCTAGCTGATTTTTATTTTAGAAGGTCTGGAGTTGGTACTGTAGGGATTCTTGATCCTTTAGAACGAACTAGGTTAGATAAAAAAATTGCAAAAACACTAGGTTGGAATTCCGATCGATTGAAAGAAGAATCGAAGTTAGTTGATGAACGATACAAATGGTATGTTGATTAGTGGCTAGAATTTCTATCGATATTCCAGAAAAACAAATTTATTCTACGGATTTAAGTGTTCGAATCTCGGATATTAATTTTGCAGGCCATCTCGCCCACGATGCCATTTTGACCTTAACCCATGAATGCCGAGCCCGGTTTTTCCATTCACATGGATGGACAGAAATCAATGTGGAAGGGAAGGGGATTGTGGTATCGGATGTGGCTATTGTTTATAAATCAGAGGCCTTTTTCCCAGACGATTTAGTGATGCAGCTTTTTGTGGACAATGTGTCCACAAAATCTTTAGAAATGGTATATGTGATCACTCATAAAAATGGTGGGAAGGAAATCGCTCGAGCCAAAACAGCAATCGTTTTCTTTGATTATACGGAAAGAAAACCGTGCCCAATCCCTGATGTTTTTTTGAAAGTTCTTATTTGATTTTTGTTTGGATGAGTGAAACGATTTTACGTTCCTCTTCTTCATACTTTAATTTCTGAATCCCACCCAGTGGATTTCGTTTCACAGCCTGGTTCCATTTCGATGATTCCAATTCTTCCCAAATGGAGATTCCCCATCTTCCATATTCATTGCGAATCCACTGCATGAGTTGAGTGAGAGTTTCTGTATTTTTATCTTTTCGTTTTTGATACTGTAAGATGTATCTTAGTAGTTCTTCTATTCCCTTTCGTTTGGTGACGGATGTTTTAAAGATAGGTGGAAGGGACTGGTCAGGAAGGATATCTTTGATGAATTCCAAAGTCGATTCTAACATATAATAACTAGAATTTGCCAAAGACTCTTCATCACATTTGTTGATGATAAAGGCCTCTGGAACTTCCATGATCCCTGATTTCATAAATTGAACTTGATCACCACCTAAAGGTTGCATCACAAGAAAGGATAAATCGGATATAAGAGAAACTGAAATTTCGTTTTGTCCAATCCCTACTGTTTCGACAAATACATAATCAAAAATTCGTCTTAAGAAACGGATGACATGAAAGGTGTAAGGATTGAGTCCTCCGAGTTCCAGTTGGGACGGTTGAGAGCGGAAATAAAGCCTAGGATCTCTTCTGGGAAGAGTGACTCTCGTTCGATCACCAAGGATGGACCCTCCACTGACATTGGAAGAGGGATCGATGGCAACAATAGCCATTTTTTTGTTTGGAGCAAATTCTAAAAAAAGTTTACATAACTCACCGAGTAACGAGGATTTGCCGGCACCGGGTGTCCCTGTGATCCCAATCGTAAGTCCTTCTTTGGCATCTGGATTCTGAATCGAAAGTTCATGGAATAAAGATTCACGGAATTCTAAATTTTTTTCCGTTTCAATTTTAGAAATAATTTTTGCAATTGGATACTTTTCGCCGAGTACTGCCTCAGAAACCAATTGGGATAATGATTCTTTAGTATCGATCAAGGATGGTTGCCATTAAAATATAAACTAGAGTAGAGGAACTTCCATTGTCGATTCGTAAAAATCCACAATGGAAGGATAAAAGTAGAAACGATTCTTCGTTCTTAAACGAGAGCCGGTTCTACAGAAACGATGTCGATGATTTTTTCCATAATCGACATAAGATCATAGTCTTTCGGAGTGAAGATTTCTCGAATTCCCATTTTTTTGAGTTCATCGAAATCGGATTCAGGAATGATTCCTCCAATCACAACAGGGATTTTTGCCTTGTAGTGAGTCAGTTCATCAAACAACTGTTTTACGATTTCTTTGTGAGAACCAGATAGAATGGAAAGTCCGATTACATTGGCATTTTCTTCCACTGCAGATTGTACAATTTCTTCAGGAGAGAGTCGAATCCCTGAATAAATCACATCAAAACCACTGTGTTTTGCAGAAACAGCAATCATCTCCGCACCATTGGAGTGACCATCAAGTCCTGGTTTCCCCACAACAATTTTTGGTCTATGTCCATTTGCCTTTGTGAAGGCTTCTACTTTTCCACGAACGGTAGAAACTTTATCGTCCGACAAAAAGAGTTTTTGTCCATCAACGCCGGTTGGTGGGTTGTATTCCCCATACACTTCGCGAAGTGCATCGGCCCATTCTCCAGTGGTGACTAGTGCTTTGGCACAAGCAATGGAGAATGGCATTAGGTTTTTTCCGTCTTTAGCAGCTTGTTTTAAGTCTTCTAAAGATTTTTTGGCAACTTCTGCATTACGACGAGATTTTGCTTCTCCAAGAACATTTAATGTTTGTTCTGCGGATTTTGGATCTACTTTGAAAATTCCACCATCAGAGTCAGTCATCAGTGGAGATTTGATTCCGTCAGTCCATTTGTTTTTACCAACGATCACAAGTTCATTGGAATTGATTTTAGAAAGTCTCTCTGTTTGTGATTTCACAAGTTGAGATTTCATATAACCATTTTCAATGGCAACGAGGGCTCCACCCATATCTACGATTTTTTGAATTTCGAGTTTGGCTTCTTCTTTCAGAGCTTTGACTTTGGATTCAATGACTTTGGATCCTTCGAAGATGTCTGGGTATTCCAAAAGGTCTGTTTCATACGCAAGAACTTGTTGCAAACGAAGTGACCATTGTTGATCCCAAGGTCTTGGTAAGGACAATGCTTCGTTCCAAGCAGGAAGTTGGAGGGCACGGCATCTTGCATTTCTAGAAAGTGTCACACCAAGAGACTCGATGAGAATTCTCCATGCGTTGTTCTCCGGTTGTTCTTCCGTAAGTCCAAGTGAGTTTACCTGCACTCCATATCGAAACACTCGGTACTTAGCAGTTTTTACTTTGTAACGTTCTGTCGTGATCTCTTGCCACATTTCAGTGAAGGCGCGCATTTTGCACATCTCTTCTACAAAACGAATTCCGGCGTTCACAAAGAAGGAAATTCGACCCACGCACTGTTCAAATTCGTCATCAGAAAAACAATTTCTTTCTTTGATGGCATCTAACACAGCAATGGCTGTGGCAAGTGCAAACGAAAGTTCTTGAACTGGTGTAGCACCAGCTTCTTGTAAATGGTAAGAACAAATGTTAGATGGATTCCATTTTGGGATATTATGTAAAGAATACTCATACATATCCACGATGATTTTCATGGAATCTTTGGGAGGGTAAATGTAAGTCCCTCTTGCTAAATATTCTTTGATGAGATCGTTTTGAGTGGTTCCGTTTAGTTTTTCTAGAGGAACACCACGTTCTTCTGCAAGGGCAACATATAGCGAAAGTAACCACATAGAAGTTCCATTGATGGTCATGGATGTGTTCATCTCTTCGATCGGGATTTGGTCGAATAAAATGCGAAAGTCTTCCAGTGAATTGATGGGAACTCCCACCTTTCCGATTTCTGGACGTGATACTTCGTGATCGGAACTGTATCCACACTGAGTGGGGAGATCAAAAGCAATGGAAAGCCCTGTTTGGCCTTTAGAAAGGTTCTTTCTGTACAACTCATTGGAGGCTTTTGCATTGGTATGCCCTGCATAAGTCCTAAAAATCCATGGTTTGTCAGGTTTTCCCTGTCCATTCTCGTCCACGAGAAGGTATTCTTTTTTTTCGGCGGACATTCTTTGCCTCGTTTTATAAATTCTATGTATAATTGAAAATCTTCTGGAATATTTTCACCTAAAAATTTATACAGGACTAGGCAATTTGAGCCTTTTCCAAGATGCGAGACCCAAAACCTTTTTCACCACTTCCTTTCTTTTTTAGCATCTTACTCTTAAGTTTGGGCTTTGCTCTGTTCTCTTATTTTAGACCTTTCCCTACAACAGAAACCGAATGGGAGTTTTTGGCTAATATTAAGGCAGCCACGGAAGAGGGGGGACTTGTTTCCACCCGGGAGCCTCTTGCGATCTGGTTTGTGGTGGCATGGAAAAAACTCTTTGGAATGAATTATATTCCATCCTTTCTTGTGTTAGCCGGACTTTTTTATAGCCTCTTCCTCCATTTGTTTATGTTGCTGCTTCGTTCCACAGAGTGGAAACGAAACCATTATCTTTTGGTATATCTGGCAGCCTTTTTACCGTTTTCTTATGGGTTTCCCACTTCGTATTTCACGGAAACACTTTGCCTTGTATTTTTACTGTTAGTGTTTTTAACTTTCCGGTTGGAAAAGATGACAGACCTTCTGATTTTTCCTACATTTACGGCTCTTGCTTTTTTTTCCAGTTTCATCATGTTCTATTTGGGATTTACATTCTTTGTGATTTTCACGGGGATCCGTGGATCTAGAAAAGCTGCCCAAAAAACATCTGTGTTTTATAAAAAGAAAAATGTACCATTTTTGTTTTTATTAGGTTATCTTGGATTTTTTATCCTTTCACTCATTTACTTTTCTTATTCAGATTTTTTTGGACCAAACTCCATTGGGTTTTTATTCAAAACGTGGTACTCATCAGCACTTCTGATTCTTTTGCCACTAGTTGTATTAGGGATCGGACATATCTTATTAAAAACTGAAAAGGAACTGAATACCATCACTGCTTCAGTAGTAGTTGTTTTGTCCATTGCGGCTTCGATTTATTTTATATTCAAAAATTTGAATGCTTCAGACAAAGAACCTTGGGAACTCCAATCCAAAAATCTAACCAAAGCTTTTGGACAGGCTCTTATTTTAAAATCAGATCCTATTTATTTACCTAAAGAGTTTTCTTTTGCTTTTTATTTTCAAACAGGAACTAAAACAAAATACATGCGTGAAGAAACGGTTTCTGATAAATCGTTTTTGTATGTAGACGGAATTTGGAACCAAGACATCCAATTGGTTCAGAAATCTGGGCTTTTTCGAAGGAATTCGAGAGCATTTGCGATTGTCCCTATCAGCGAAGCGGATGTTCTCATCCAAAGAGCCACTTCCGAAAAAATTAGAAACGAAAAGAATTTGAACTTTATTGTTAAAAAAGTAGATGAGGCATGGGAAGGAACTCCCATCAAACGCCCATTTGATTTCTACACTGCAGGATTACAGAAAAAATTTGGTTATTTAACTTTCTATTAAGAACTGTTAAAAATTTTTACGAACTAAAATCTTTATAGTATCGTTTGACTTTGTTTACGTACTTTTGTGTTTCTTCGTAAGGAGGAATGCCTTTGTATCGTTTCACTGCTCCAGGGCCAGCATTGTAAGCAGCGATTGCTTTTTCGGGGTCTTTGAATTCTTTCATAAGCCCTTTTAAAAATTTCACTCCACCACCAATATTTTCTTCCGGATTGAAGGGATCATTCACTCCTAAAGATTCTGCAGTTTCTGGCATTAGCTGCATAAGGCCCATAGCTCCTTTCGGAGAGACTGCCTTTGGTTTGAATCCTGATTCCGCTTTGACCATTGCCTTTACTAGGTTAGGATCCATCCCTTGGGATTTGGCGATGGATTCAATGGTTTCTAAAATACCAGTTGGTTTTGTTTTTGTATCAATCTGTTTGGACAAGGGAAATTTGGATCCAACTTCTTCGGGGAAGGGGAGAGAGATTCCCTCTGCTTTTGCATTTGTGGCAGTTGCGGGAAGGACTTCTTGTGTTTTTGACCGATTCCATTCCTTTTCTAAAACATCAGGAAAGGACACCAGGGCTTTCGGATTTTCTGAAAGTTTGGATAGGGATTCCATCCGATTCAAAACAGAGGATACAGAAGGGATGTCCGTTAGTCTCACAACTTCAAGATCGGTCAGAAATGGGAAAACTAAAGAAAAAAATATGTCTCATTAGCCCAAGGAGGGGTTGATGGACTGTAAATCTCTGAGGGAAAGTGGTTTCACAAGATACCCTTTCACATTTTGAAATTCCGCAGAACGAGCTTTGTCTGTCGGGTCAATGGAAGAGGTTAGGATGTAGATCGGGAGTTTTGCATACTTTGGGTGTTTGCTAAGGATTTCTAAAAATGCCCAACCGTCCATAATCGGCATATTCAAGTCCAAAAAGACCATATCAGGATCGGCGGAACCGGAAAGAAGTGCATTCCAAGCATCTTCCCCATTATGGAAACCCTGGATCTCTTCCGCGAAGGAAAATTTCTCCATTAAAGTTTTGATGAGAAATGTTGTAATCATATCATCTTCAACTAGGTAAACCATACTTAATTGTTTCATAATTTACGAATTGATCCGAGCGTATTTTCCTTTTAAATGAAAAGAAATCAAGAAATAATCTATCCTCAAAGTGTATGTGGTGATGTGAGAATTGTGGGACTTAGGATTTCCTTTAATTTTTTTTCTTCTAATAAACCAAGTTCGAGCACTATCGATTCGACGGATCGGTTTTCGAGTAGGGCCTTCTTTGCGACAAGGGTAGCATTTTCATATCCGATATAAGGATTAAGAGCGGTCGCAAGGCCTGCTGATGTTTTGACTCTGGCCTCCAATAGTTCTTTATTGGCAGTAATTCCATCGATACAATTGATTCTTAGCGTTTTACAACCAGCCGTTAGGTGCTCTATACTTTTGAAAAGGCTATGAGCAATGATAGGTTCAAAAGCATTGAGTTGTAATTGCCCGGCTTCCGATGCCATAGTGATGGTAATGTCGTTACCGATCACTTCATAAGCGATTTGGTTCACCACTTCTGGAATGATCGGATTTACTTTCCCGGGCATAATGGAGGAACCTGCGGCTTTCGCAGGAAGATTGATTTCGTTAAATCCACCTTGGGGTCCACTAGAAAGGAGTCGTAAATCGTTACAAACTTTAGAAAGTTTTGTGGCGATTCGTTTGAGAACACCAGATAACTGGACAAAGGCGCCAGTGTCCTGTGTGGCTTCAATTAAATTGGGTGCCGCTTCTAAACTAAGACCTGTGTCGTTTGCTAAAATATCTGTTACAATTTGTGAATACCGAATGTCGGTATTGATCCCTGTACCAATGGCAGTAGCCCCTAAATTAATTTCTCCAATGAGAGAGGTGGCTTCTTTTAGTCTACTGATATCCTCACCTAACATTACATCGTAAGTGGAAAATTCTTGTCCCAAGGTCATAGGAACGGCATCTTGCAATTGGGTTCGGCCAATCTTTAAAATATCTTTGAATTCTTCCGATTTTTTGCGGTAAGCAAGTTGGAGTTCTTCCATAGCCGCTAATAGTCCTTTAATGGCAAAAACTGCAGCGACTTTGAGTGATGTTGGGTAAACATCATTTGTACTTTGTGACATGTTTACATCATTTAACGGATGCAGGTGGTTGTAGTCACCTTTGACAAATCCCTTCATTTCTAGGGCAATGTTTGTGATCACTTCATTTGCATTCATATTGGTGGAAGTCCCGGCTCCACCTTGGATCACATCCACCACAAACTCGGAGTGAAATTCACCCGCGAGGATTCGGTCACAGGCGTCAGTGATCATTCTCGTTTTTTCTTTGGAAAGTAAGCCCAATTGTAAATTGGCTTTGGCGGAGGCCCGTTTGATATAGGCGAGGGCTCGCACTAGGTCGGGGTAGGTTCCAATGGTTTTTCCGGTAATTGGATAGTTTTCCAAGGCCCTAAGGGTGTGGATCCCCCAATAAACATCCGCGGGGAGATCTCGTTCCCCTAAAAGGTCGTGTTCTCTACGCATCGTTTGGTTCATAAATTTCTAATTTCTCTAGGATAGGACGAAAGATACTCGACCAAATCCAAAAGAAAAGAAGATTTATGCTGTCGATGTCTAAAATCAATTTTTCAGTTTTCATTTTCGGTTCTCTTATTTGCCTTTCTTCAGTTTTGGGAAAAGAAAAACAGGCGAATGTTGTATCTTGCAAACAGAAGGAAGAAACGGTAAAAACCATTTTCCAATTGTTACCAGAATCGGAAAGGTCTTGTGTCGATATTGCCAAACTTGTATTGACAGAAGAAGATGAAGATGGCGAAAAATTGGACAAAGAATATGCCGATCTCTTTTTGAAAGTCTGCGAACTCAAACGGAAAAAACTTTCTTTAGAAGAAATTCGGGAAAATCTTGGGATCGCAAAACAATGCGCAATTGCAGTGAATGTAACGAAAAAGAATTGATTCTTTAGGTGTACAGAGTATTCTTTTGGCAAGTTTTATGCTGAAATACACAATACTTCTTTTTTCCTTTCTTTTACCCGCCGTAATATTGCCTTGTGACCCTTTCTCTCCGAAAACCTTAGCGCCTATCGACCATTCAGCGAAAGACAAAAGTTTTAACGAATTCAAAATCAAGTTTCAAAAAATTCTAAAAACCAAAGATCGCAAAGCTTTAGAAGAGGTGATCGATAAAGACATTCATTATTCCTTTGGTGCGGAAGCCGGTAAAAAAGATTTTTTAAAATCATTCCAACTAACAGACAAACCATCCACTTCCAATTTTTGGGAATTGATGGAAGAAGTTGTGAGATTAGGTTTTCGTCAAAACAAAGAAGGCCAAATGGTGGCTCCTTATTTTTTTGAAATTTTCCCTGGTGATTACGATCCCTTCACTTATTATCTGGTCATTGGGAAAAATGTAAATGTAAGAGAAGATGCCTCAAAAGAATCCAAGTCCATCACTCAACTCAGTTACCAAATTGTTCGGTCAGAAGCGGATGATTTGGATGGAAGGCGTCTCGAAAAAGAAAGTAATTGTAATTGGAAAAAGATTTGTACGCCGCAAGGGAAATCCGGTTATGTATGTGATCGATTTTTACGTAGTCCTCTTGACTACAGAGCTTTTTTCGAAAAAAAGAAAAACAATTGGTTTCTCACAACCTTCATTGTGGGCGATTGATCTCTGTTAAATCAAAATTTAGAATAGTTTTTTCTTGAAAGGCTAGTATGGATGATTTAGATTTGGTGAAACCATTATCCAAGGAAACATTTATGTTAAAAAAATTACTTTTTGTTGCTTTAGCGTTTTCGCTAACTAACTGTTTGATCTTAAATCCAGCGGGTGCAACGCTTGATCGTGAAAAAGGTTCAGTAGTGGCTTCACGAATTACCGATGCAGCCATTCAAACGGATCTTATTAATTCTACAGTTTTAGTTGGAAGACCTAGCGTTTCTATTCTTAGTTTGCTTGCTGGTGATATTGCAAACATTGATTCTGCAAAATACTATGTGAAAGCAGATGTGGATCAGTGTGTTTCTGAAATTCAGGGGTTCAAGGGATTTTTGCTTGGCGCAACAATCACCAATATCATTTCTTGCCAAGATTTGAAAACAGATGGTTTTATCACGGGAGATCCGTTCCCTAGTTTCTAATTCATTTTTTTTTAATCCCTGCCTCTTTTTTTCTGAGGTAGGGAACTCTCCCTCCATCTTCCGGGTCATATTCACCAAACAAACAAGGAAGGTTTTATGATCTCTCTCAAACAAGTTTTAAAAATTACAACAACCGTTGGTTTAGTATCGGTAATGGCATTTGCTTTTGGAAATTGCCGTGGCCATAAAGATTTCGAAAAACGCATTGAATGGGTTGCTTCTAAACTTACATCTAAACTAGATTTAGATGATGCTCAAAAAGCTAAATTAGAAACCATCAAAGCCGAACTCATTGCCAAACACAAAGAATCAAAACCAAAACATGAATCTTGGGCAAAAGAAATGGCGACACAAATTCGTGGTGAAAAAATCGATACTAAGTTATTGGATAAAATGGGTGCTGATAGAGAAACTCGTCATCAAGAAATGCGTAAGTTCTTTCAATCCAAACTCGTAGAATTCCATGCGGTGTTAAAACCAGAACAAAGGGAAAAATTTGCTGACTTAGTGGAACGTTTCGCAAGCCGCCACCAACCACCGGAAGAGTAAACAATGCCTGAGTTTGACTTCGAATCAGTAGTCAAAGAAACCAAATACTTGGTTTTAAAAACGGTCGGTGATACCCTCATCGACCGTTTTGATGATGCGACAGAGGATGTGGTTCAGGAAGTTTATTTCCGAGCCTTTAAATCTTTGGAGAAGGGTGGTTTTGATGGAAGATCCAAAATTTCCACTTGGATTTATACCATTGCTCGTAACGAAGCCCTTCGTATGAATGAAAAACGATTGAAGGAAGAAGAAAAGGCAAAAAGATATTTAGTAAAAAATAAGGTTCAACTTTCTGGAGTGCGAGACGAAGCACATTGGGAAAAGGAAGAATGGATTGAGTCCATGCTTGGACAAATCCCTGAGGTGTATCGCCAGACGTTACGATTGTATTTGGCTGGTAACACCATGGAAGAAATTGCAAAGGAACTTTCTGTCCAGCAAGGCACAGTAAAGTCACGTTTGTTCCGAACCAAAGAATGGGTTCGAAAACATATACCAGGAGGAAAAAATGAGTTCCAAGAATCCTAAAAAATGGGAACAACTTTTGAATGATTCTGATTTCGAATTACGTTTGGTACGATCTACCAAAGCAAGGGTTCGGACAGAAAGGACAAAACGAAGGGTTTATGCGGGAGTGGTCACATCTGCTTTGGTCTTTTCCCTACTTTTTGTGAATGAATTTGTCATCGAACCTCGTGAACTTACAACTAACGTTCATTATTTGGTAGATGAACTAAGTTCAGAATCAATTGTGAGTTTGAGTATGGATTGACATTTATCAATGATAAATGTCATGAATTACAATTGGAGTCATTATGTAAAAAGGACGTGATTTTACTTTTCTTGTAGTCATACTAAAGATCGGAAGTGAAAGTATGAACGCCTGCATCCTCTATCTAAACAAAAAACGAATTGAAATGATTAAATTCGAATCAGATCAAATGTGGTCTAGAGCTTGGGATAAACCAATAGAATCGGATGTCTGGGATTTTGAAGACATCACAAACACACTACAGTCACCTAATGAAGTCATTTTAGTTGGTGAATCAGATTTAAATACACAATATAGAAAATGGTTAATCAACCATGATAGAAACTTAGCAAAAAAACTAATTGCTGTGATTGGAAATAACAACGAAAACAAAATCAACCAAGACCTTGTGAGTCACTTCAAAGAAAAATATTTCAGAGGAAGAGGATTCTAAGTTACAAAAATCTATTTTGTTCTAACTAAAATCGTTAGTTGATTAAAGCAGGTGGTCACAAGATTCTCCATGTGCATGGAAAAACAATCGGTAGAGTAAAAAACTAAGAGAAGTTAAAATCATAATCGTTCCAAAGGCTGGAATCCATTTTGTAGGAATTCGATTTCTCCATTTGGAAACAATCCAACCAAGTCCCGTTAAGGCCGGCACTGTTCCTAAATAAAAGAAAAACATCACAAGACCACCGTTTAGTAGTGTCCCTGTCGCAAAAGAGGCTGCATACGCCGGATATAGCACTCCACAAGGGAGTAGAGCGCTTACTATTCCAATTCCAAACCCAAGGCCATTTTTACTAAATCGAGAACGGATGGTTTCCAGAAACTTTCGGATTCCTTGTGGTAAAGAACCAAAAGAAGATGTGGATTTGATAGAATAAGTGCGGATGGCAAAGATGATAAGAAATAAAAAGGTGAGAACTCCTGCTACCCCCCTTACGGCACTTAAATCTCCAAGAGCATTGGCTCCTTTTCCAAGAAATCCTAATACCATTCCAAGGAAAGTATAGGATAAAACTCTTCCTAAGTGGTAGAGAAAAATAGGTAAGTTTTTTCCTTTATCCGTTTGTAAGAGAGAAACAAAGGGTCCACACATTACAAGGCAATGGAAACTACTGATAAATCCATACAGAAGTATGGAGCCAAAGAAGCTAAGATTTGCTAGTTGGTCCATCAGGTGAATTTGGTTTGTTCTGGTTGCTACTTTGTGGATATTCCTCTTCGAAGAACATTCTATATTTGGGAGATTCTATGTCTTCAAATTGCCCTTTGCGAAAGGCAGTAATAAAGACATAAAGAAAAAAAGCGGCAATACACATTGCCATTGGTATTGTTAAGTAGAGGGCTTCCATTGTGGGATCCTATATCTAATAGAAAGAGAATTCAATAGCACTGTCAAGCTAGAACATGCCATAAACACGGCACAGATCACAGGCAACATAAGTCCAAACATGGCAAGTGGTAACATGATCGAGTTATAACAAAAGGAGATGATGATATTTTGTAAAATCACTTCTCTTGTTTTTTTGGCAGAAAGCAAAGAATGCACGAGTCCGTTTAAATTTCCAGATGTCAAAACTACATCTGATTTTTCCAAAGACAGGTCTTCCGCTTCTGTATGGGAGATAGATACATTTGCCTGTGCTAGAGACAAACTATCATTGATTCCATCACCCACCATGATGACAACATTTCCTTTCCCTTGTGCGGCACTGATCAGGTTTCTTTTGTCTTCTGGAGAAAGGTCGGAAGAATATCTTTCAATACCGAGAGATTCCGCGATATACTTTACTGCAGGGAAACGATCTCCAGAAAGGATGGAAATGTTTGGCACAAAATGTTTGAGTAAGGAAACAAAAGACTGCGCACCGGGTCTAATTTCATCTGCGAGTAGAAAACTACCTAAATAGATTCCGTTAACTGCTAGTAAAATTAAAGATCCTTCACCTTCTGGAAAACTTCCCAAAGGAACATGTTCTGATTCCAGTAAAGATTGATTTCCTATGAGAACAGTAAGTTTATGGGAATCGATTTCTAAATTCGCTTTCACCCCTTTCCCTGGAACGTTTTCTAAATTACTAATTTGGATTTCTTTTGCTCTTTCTTTCACAGAATTCATTGGTTCTAAAAATTTCACCAGCGATTTTGCTAAGGGATGGTTTACCTCTTTTTCAATTCGATAAACAAGCGGTAGGTGGTCATCTGAAACAGATACTTGTCGAACTAAAAATTTACCCTCAGTTAATGTTCCTGTTTTATCTAAAAAAATGGTATTGGCTTTTGCCAGCGCCTCTACAACGGAAGGATTTTTTAACAGAACTCCTTTGTCGGCATTAAGAATATGATTGGTGACAAGAGCAGTCGGAACAGAAATCCCTAGTGCGCAAGGGCAAGCTACAATCAGAACAGAAATAGTAGTCACAAGACTTTGTTCTAAATTTCCGCCAGACACAAAATACCAAACAAAAAAACAAAGAAACGCTAATCCAAAAACAACAGTAATAAAGTAAGATGCGATTCTCTCTGTGAGGATTTGTAGTTTTGGTTTGAGGTGTAAGGCTTCTTCTAACCTCAGTTTCAAAGAGGAGAGAGTGGAAGCATGATAGTCGGAACCGGCTACAATCAAAGCAGGATTGTCCATTGTTAGAGATCCTGCGAGGATTGAGTCTCCCTTTTGTTTTCGAATGGGCAAAGACTCTCCTGTTAAAAAGGATTCGTCTACATAGGTTTGTTCGGAAATTAGGATCGCATCCACGGGAATTCGTTTCCCTGGTGCCACACGAATGGTATCGCCAATTTTGATTTCCGAACTGGGGATGGTATCTTCACCTGCATCTGTAATGCGGACTGAAGTTTCAGGGAGTTTGCAAAGAATAGATTCTAATTTGTCAGAAGCAAACACTCTAGCTTTTTCTTCGAAGTATTTCCCAATCAAAATAAAGAAATAAATCATCGCTACAGAATCAAAATATACTTCACCAACATCGGTGAGTGTTACATAAACGGAATAAAAATAAGCCATGGAGATTCCTAAGAACAAAAGGAAGTCCATAGAAAGGGTCCGGCGCTTGATACTTGTCAAAAATCCAGACATAAAAGGATATCCGGAATAAAGATAAGCAGGAGTTGCAAAAACCCATGAAGCATAATGGAAGAGGCGTTTGATATCCAAATCAATTCCAGAAAAGTATCCGGAATACAAGGCCACACTTAAAATCATAATATTCCCAAAACAAAAACCAGCGACACCGATACGAAGGAGTAGGGTCTTTAATTGTTTGGTTTTTTCTAGAGTGCCTTCTGTAGGTGAAAAAAGTATGGGTTTATAACCAATACTACGGATAAGAGATAGTATCTTTGAGATTTTGATTTTGGAACGATCAAAGCGAATTCTGGCCCGCCCAGAAGCAAAGTTGATTTGAGCGGATAGAATTCCGTCCTCTTCGTTTAGAACCTTTTCATTGATCCAAACGCAAGCAGAACAATGGATGTTAGTGATTTGGACAGATACTTCAGAGTAATCCCCTGATTTACGAACGAACTTTTCATATACAAGTTCGTTTTCAATCTCTGCATCATTACCTTCTATTTTGACAGGATCAAGTTTGGTATTCCCTTTTAAATTATAGTAATAACTCCCACCTAATGAATTGATGATGGAGTAAACCGTTTCACATCCTTCACAACAAAAAACTTTTGTATGATTTTCAATCTTTGCTTCAATCCTCACCAATCGGATTGGATTTCCGCAATGATCACATTCTGTTTTTGTTACTGCAGAAACGGTTTCGTTCATCGAACGGCTATCTGTCCTTCCCTTTCAAAGGATTTACCATCAATATTTGCAACAAGTCGCAAATTCCAAGTTCCCTTTTCTGAAAGAGGGATTTTCCCGCTGAACCCATTTGCGTTTGGTTGCAAATTATAATGTACTGTATTCTTTGTTGTCGCATTTCGTTCTAAATATACGACCATAGACTTGGCATTTGTAATCATTCCGTCTTTTTCTAATTGGATCGAAATTTCTGATTCACCCATTGGGATGAGAGTTTGGTTGTCCCAGTTCGTTTTTATCAGGTAACCTTGTTTCAGAAATTCTTTTTGAATTTCGATAGCTTTTTCATAGTTGAGACCAACTTCGTAATAGTTTTTATCCATTACTGGCTCAAAATGTTTGTAGGTAAGGCGAATGGTGTAAAAAGTGGCAGCCACTAGTGCAGTAAAACTAAATAGAACCACATACATGGCAGTTCTTAAGCTGGGGTGTAATTCTTTAAACATCATTACCTCCTTGGTAATGTTAAGGAGAGTTTTTTCTCCAATCGTTCGCCTGTATCCTCTGTATTGTTTAATACAATGGAACCGGGTAGGTAACCTTCGTTTAATTCTTGTTCTGTGAGAGATTGCGTCTCTAATACCACAGAAATACTTTTAATTTCGCCTGATCCCAATTTGAATTGGTTATTTTCTTCGCCAGAACGGATTAGGATTTCTTTTCCATGCCTTGTATCAAAGGCAGAGAGTTGGAATTCTTTTTCAATTGGTGCAATGTTTTGAATTCGTAGAGCAACAAAGGCTCTTATTTTATTGTCGGGGATTAAAATTGGCGGCATGGATTTGTTCGACGCAGCAATCATCGACATAGGAATCCTTGTGATGAGTTGGATCGCTGCCCCTGTGATCACAACTGTGAGTAAGATCGCATAAATGACAGTTCTTGGTCGTATCCATTTGATTTTATCGCCTGTTTCAATTTGTTTCAGAGAAAAATACCCGATTAATGTTTTTTTGTTTTCTCTAGCCATGATGGAAGTGCAGGCATCCACACATTTTCCGCAAGCCACACAACCAACTTGCAAACCATCGCGGATATCAATTCCAGTAGGGCAAACAACCACACACATATTGCAGGAGATACAATCACCAATTTTGGTTTTTCCATCTCTACGAGGTTCTCCTCGTTTGAAATCATAGGTAACATTCCAAGAATGTTCATCCATAAGGAGGGTTTGGAATCTTGCGTAAGGGCAAGCATAACGACAGAACTGTTCGCGAACAAATCCGATGTCGATAAACATCGATGCGGTGAAAAATGCAGTAAAATAAAAATGCGTTTGTGTAAAAGCAGATAAGTTTATATAATCTGCCAACATTTCATAAGGACTGACAAAGTAACCAATCCAATGAAAGGAAGCGATAAAAGAAACAAGGATCCAGAGAAAATAAACGGTATATTTACCTACAATTGAGGCATCCTTTTTCCCATATTTAGAATCTAAAACAAACCGACCAATTCTATCGAAAAGATCGGTGTAGATTGTTTGAGGACACCCCCATCCGCACCAAACACGGCCAATGACGGAGGTGAAAAAGAAAAGTGAGAGACCCATCGTTAGAAGGAAAAACCATAAGATGAGTCCTTCTTGCGGGATAAAAAGACCACCAAACAAGTGAAACACCCTACGTGGGATGTCCAGCCGAATGAGCGGGCTACCATCTGGTAACACCACCCAAGGAGCTATTAAAAATAAACCTACGAGAAAACTCATAACAAAGTTTCTTCGTGTTCTTACTTTACCTGTTTGTGGTCTTGAAATGATCATCTTTACTTAGCCTTTACCAAACTACTGTTTTTAGTTGCAAGCCATGCCATAACAGCATAAACTTTTTCAGCACCTAAACCTTCCCAAGCAGGCATTCCCCCTCGGTTGAGTTTTTGTCTTTCAGGGCCAATGCCTTTCATGATATTGTTAAACACTTCTTTATCAGTGTTCCCATGTATCCAATCTTTGTCTACAAGACTTGGTCCTACCGCACCTTCTGCAGTTGGTCCGTGGCAAGCGGAACAAATTTGTTTGTAAGTTCCTTCGCCTTCTTTGATCGCAACTGCATCATCTCGATAAGGGTTAGATCCATCTTCTGTGTCCACAACAACTGCTTGTTTGGCAGGGAATTGCGCTTCATGTTCTGCAACTTCTTTCTCAAACGCAACTTCTTGCGGCCATTCAGAATACCAGTGAAAGTATGCAACGTAACCGATGGAAACAATGATACTGATGAGCCAAACTAATTTCCACCAAGTGGGCATGGGGTTGTCGGCTTGGAAGATTCCGTCTACTTCTTTTGGTTCTTTCATTCGTATTAATCCTCCTCAAGCATTCTATACTTGGGTTTCTCCATTTCGTCTTTCGCACGTTTTTTATAAACGTAGTAGGTGATGTAGGAGATTGCGATCACGAGGATCGGCAATCTCAAACTTTTATAAACGAGTAGAATATCTGCATCGTTCATAATTTTACTTCATACCCTTTTGTAACTCAGCTGAATCTCTACCTAGTTTTTGTAGGTATGCAACCAATGCTTCCCCTTCGGTTTTATCCTTTAGAAGTGACGGTGCATTTGCAAAATCTTCTTCTGTGTAAGGAACACCGATGGTTTTAAGAGCTTTCATGTTAGATACAACTTGTTCTACATCAATCGTATGTGATTTTTCGAACAACCATGGGTAAGCTGGCATGATGGAGTTTGGTACACCACCGACAGTTCTTGGGTTGATCAAATGGTTTTTATGCCATTCATCAGAACGCAACATTTGAGATTCATGAGCTAAGTCTGGACCCGTACGTTTTGATCCCCAAAGGAATGGGTGGTCATAAACAAACTCTCCACCTTTAGAATATCCAGTTCTACCGTAAGCTTTAGTTGGATCAAAACGATCTACTTCCCATTTGAATGGTCGAACCATTTGCGTATGGCATCCGATACATCCTTCTTTTTGGTAAGTGTCGCGACCTGCAAGTTCCAAAGCTGAATATGGTTTTACAGTAGAAATTGGAGTTACCGTTTTTGTTAGAAAAAACGGTGGAACAAGTTCAAAAAGTCCACCAATCACAACGGCAATCGTTGTATATAGAGTAAACTTAACTCCCTTTGTGTCCCAATGGTCTGCAATTTCAGAAAACCAATCTAAGAATTTGTTAAATCCTAACATTATGATTTCACTCCTATACGTAAGTCTTGTTCTACAAACCCACTATCTTTGTTTTGAATGGTTTTGATAAAGTTATACACCATAATGATAAATCCTGTTAGATAGAGTGTTCCCCCGATCGCACGGAATAGTCTGAATGGTTTTAAGAACTCAACAATTTCTACCCAGTCTTTATAAACGAGTTCGCCGTTTTCGCCAACTGCTCGCCACATAGATCCTTCAGTAATACCAGATACCCACATGGAGATGATGTAGAGTAGGATACCGAGAGTTCCTATCCAGAAGTGTGTATTAGCAAGTTTTTCGCTATAGAGATTGGCATTCCAAAGTCTTGGCACTAGGTAATATAAAGCTGCGGCAGACATAAATCCAACCCAACCGAGTGTTCCAGCGTGAACGTGACCAATGATCCAGTCAGTGTTGTGTCCAAGAGCAGATACAGCACGAATGGAAAGAAGAGGACCTTCAAACGTTGACATACCGTAAAAAGTGACGGCAGCTAACATCATTTTGAGGGTAGCATCTACTTTAATTTTGTCCTTAGCTTGAGTAAGCGTTAGGAATCCGTTTAACATACCACCCCAAGAAGGCATCCATAACATAATGGAGAATACCATACCAGTTGTTTGTAACCATTCTGGAATTGGAGAGTATAGTAAATGGTGAGGACCAGCCCAAATGTAGATAAAGATTAACGACCAGAAATGTATGATCGAAAGTCTGTGTGAGTAAATGGGTTGTTTGATATGTTTTGGGAGGTAGTAGTACATAAGTCCCAAAAATGGAGTCGTAAGAACAAAGGCTACAGCATTGTGTCCATACCACCATTGGATGTTGGCATCAAACACACCTGCATATACCGAGTAGGATTTTAAGAATCCTGCAGGGATTACAATGTTGTTTACGATAAAAAGAAGTGGAACCGTAACAAAAGAAGCAATGTAGAACCAAATCGCTACATACATTTGTTCTTCTTTTCTTTTGATTACCGTCATCAAATAGTTTGCAAAGAAAATTACATACCATACAACGAGCAACAAGTCGATAGGCCATTCTAATTCGGCATATTCTTTTGATTGGCTGTAACCAAGTGGTAGTGTAATTGCTGCAAGGACAATTGTTAGGTTATACAATGCTAAGTGTATTTTGGAAAGAGTGTCGTTCCACATTCTAGTCCGACACAATCTTTGCACCGTATGGTAGGCTGTGGCGAAGATAACACTCAATGCAAATCCAAAAATGGCAGCATTGGTATGTAGAGGTCGTAACCTTCCGAAGCTCGTCCAAGGTAATTCAAAATTCAGCTGTGGATACACAAGTTGGAAGGCAATAATGACACCAAATGTCATTGATGCAACGCCCCAGACTAACGCTGAAATGATAAACCCTTTTACGATAAAATCGTCATATTGAGTTTTTTCCGTAGCCAATGTTTCTCTCCTTAATCTTTATCAGTTCCGTATATATATAGAACTAATTCCTTTGTATTTAAAAGGACGAAGAAAAGAAAGAAAAACAGATTGGGGTTCGGATTCATGCCCCTTGATATTTGTCAAGGGGCTAATTGAGACTTAGAATTGATCTAAAAAATGAAGTCGGGGAGTCATCTCCCCTAATGGTTGTCAGAAATTATACTCGTATCCGAGTTGTGTACGGTGTTCGATTCCACGATCTCCTGCAATGGCAGTGGGGTGGTAACCAACACGATCCACAGAAGAACGCATAAAGAATTTTTCTTTTCGAGTGTCTTCGTAACTGAGTCCAGAACCTGTCGGGTGGAAGTAATAGGCGTCAAAAATATTCCAGAAATACACGAGTAGGGTAGCGATACCAATGTATTGCATATCTTGGTAATGTTTTTCAACCGATTCTCTTTGGCCTTTGAAGGGACCTAGTTGGCTTGCGACCACTGCTTCCGCTGGAGAAACAGTTGCTGCCGACTGCTGTGAAACCGCTGCACGGAACAAACCATTAGTAGTATAAGGATTTTCTAAATTATTATAATCGCGTTTAGCATTTAAATACATACGGTGTTTGTCGTATGTGAAAAAAAGACCAACTGCAATGATAGTAGGATACACAATTGCCTGAACCTTTCTATCTTGTTTCCATTGGCCCCAACCAGGAAGGACAGCAGATCTCCAAGCGGCACCACCTTTTGTCAGGTTCTTGCGGTCTGCTTCTGCTCGTTTTGCGTCTTCTTCTTTTTTGCGTTTGGCTTCTGCATCAGCGTTAGCATTTTTAGCAGCTAATTCTTTTTCTAATTTTGCAGCATCTTCTTGTTCTTTTTTAAGTCTAGCTGCTTCTTCTTTTTCTCTTTTGATTCTTTCTTTGTCTTCTTCTGCTTTACGAAGTTTGTCTTCCTCTGCAGCTGTTAGGTGGTCTTTGTAAACCACTTTGAGAATGTCAGTTTTACTAAGAACCACAGTGGTTCCGTCTTCTTTACGAATTTTTAGCTTATATTGGTCTTGTTCCACCACCTTACCTTGGAGAGTTCCGCCTTTTTTGAGGAGGATGTTCTCTGCCGATAGGTTGCCCGTGAGGATCACCAAAAGTGTTGCGATTTTAAAATATTGTGTAATAGTAAGTTTCAAGGGTATCTCAAGTGTTGGAATATTATATAACAATCTCTATAGTGTTACTAGCTACGTTTCAATTGATCTCTCCAATGATTTTGGCGATTTGGAAGTTAGGCAAGAATTTTTTTGCTAAAGAGGATTCGAAAGTAAATCCGCATTTGGAAAGAAATTATCCCTGTTATGACAAGGTATGTTCCAAATGCGGTTCTTAAAAAAGAAGTTTAGGTTTCTTGCTCCAAAGTAAGATACTGGTGGACTTGGTCAGCACACTTCCTTCCTTCGGAAATGGCCCAAACAATGAGGGATTGCCCCCGTCTTACGTCTCCACAAGCGTACACTTTCGGTACAGAAGTTGCAAAAGATCCTGATTTTGTTCCAAAATCTGCTTTTACATTCCCACGACCGTCTAGTTCCAAACCTTCTTTTTGCAAATCAGCGATGAGTCCTTCTTTGATGGGGTTTACAAATCCCATAGCAAGAAAAACCAAATCGGCCGGCCATTCAAACTCAGTTCCAGGAATGGGATTGAATTTTCCGTTTTCTTCTTTTACTTCGGATCCGTAGATGGCAGTGACTTCCCCTTTTTCATTGGATTTAAAACCCATAGTGGAAACAGCCCATTTACGACTAACACCTTCTTCATGTGAGGTGGATGTGCGAAGCATTTTTGGATAAAGCGGCCAAGGAGTAGAGGAGTCTCTTTCTTTTGGGGGCTCTGGGAAAAGTTCAATTTGAGTGACAGATTTGGCACCATGTCGATTGGAAGTTCCTACACAATCGGATCCAGTATCTCCACCACCAATGACGATGACATGTTTGTCTTTCGCATTAATGATTTCAATATCGTCACCTGCAACTTGTTTGTTGTTTTTGGACAAAAAGTCCATAGCAAAGTGAACCCCTTTGCTATTTCTTCCTTCTACAGGTAAATCTCTTGGGGATTCAGATCCACAGGCGAGAACTACTGAATCAAAATCAGCTAATAGTTGCTTTGCTGTAATATCGACACCAACATTGACATTGGTTTTGAAAGTAACACCTTCCGCTTCCATTTGTTTGACACGTCGGTCAATATGTCTTTTTTCCATTTTAAAGTCTGGAATTCCGTAACGGAGTAGACCACCAATCCGATCATTTTTTTCAAAGATAGTTACAGTATGACCTGCACGAGCTAACTGTTGTCCTGCGGCAAGACCAGCAGGTCCCGATCCAACTACGGCAACTTTTTTTCCCGATTTAGAACTAGAAGGTTGTGGGATGACCCATCCTTCTTCCCAAGCACGATCAATGATGGTTCTTTCAATGGATTTGATAGAAACCGGTGGTTCGATGATTCCTAAAGTACAGGCCGACTCACAAGGAGCAGGGCATAACCTTCCCGTAAATTCAGGAAAGTTATTTGTTTTGGAAAGGTTTTCCCAAGCTTCTTTCCAGCGACCTCGGTAAACAAAGTCATTAAACTCTGGGATGAGGTTGTCCACAGGACAACCTGTATCACCGTGGCAAAAAGGAATCCCGCAGTCCATACAACGAGCGCCTTGGTCTTTCGCAACAGCTTCAGGGAACGGTTTTTCGAACTCTTTGTAGTTCTTAACTCGTTCCTTCGGTTCAATCTTCTGAAGGTATTCTTTTTTAAATTCTAAAAATCCTGTTGGTTTACCCACGAGCTGTTACCCCCTCTTTGTTCGGTTTTGCAGATGTTGTTTCTTCTGCCATTTTTTCTAGAGCTTTTTTATAATCTCTTGGAATCACTTTGATCATTTGTTTTACAACAGCATCCCAATTGTTCAGAACTTCTTCTGCGCGTTTGGAACCAGTGTAAGTTTTATGATCTTCTACCATCTTTTTTACTTCGGCAATTTCGTTTGCATCAGTTAACGGATCTAAGTCGACCATCTCTTTGTTGATGAGTGATTCTTTGTTTTTCTTTGGATCCCAAAGGTATGCAATTCCACCGGACATACCGGCAGCAAAGTTTCTTCCAATGTCTCCAAGGATGATGACCCGCCCACCAGTCATATATTCACAACCATGGTCTCCTGTTCCTTCTACGATGACATGAGCACCGGAGTTACGAACACAGAATCTTTCCCCTGCAATCCCGTTGACATAAGCATTTCCACTTGTGGCGCCAATGAAACAAGTGTTACCGATGACGATGTTCTCTTCTGCTTTGTAAGGAGCATTTTTTGGAGTTTGGAAGATGAGTTTTCCCCCACATAGTCCTTTCCCTACATAGTCATTTCCTTCCCCAATGAGGCGAAGTGTCATTCCTTTGGTCACAAAAGCACCAAATGACTGTCCTGCGGTTCCAGTGAACTCAATGTCAATGGTGTCTTCGATAAGACCATCCACTCCATATTTTTTTGTCACTTCGTGACTGAGCATGGTTCCTACAGAGCGATTTAAGTTCACAATGGAGGTTTTGATTTTGACCGGTTGTTTGTGGTCAATGGCAGGGAGTGACTTACGAATCAGCTCGTTATCAATCTGTTCATCCAAATGGTGGTTCTGTTCTTTCGCACGATAGAGTCCTGTAGGAAATACAGGAGTTGGTCTATGGAGAACTTTTGTAAAATCAAGTCCGCGAGCTTTCCAATGGTGGTGCGGTCGTTTGAATTTGATTTTTTCCACTTGGCCAATCATTTCTTCGAAAGTTCTGAATCCAAGTTTTGCCATGATTTCACGAACTTCTTCTGCAACAAAGGTCATAAAATTTACAACATACTCTGGTTTGCCGGTAAATTTACTTCTTAAGAATTCATCTTGAGTGGCAACACCAACTGGGCAAGTATTCAAGTGGCATTTACGCATCATGATACAACCCACTGATACGAGGGCCGAAGTGGAAAATCCAAACTCTTCCGCACCGAGTAGGGCTCCTACAACCACATCTTTTCCAGTGAGGAGTTTTCCATCCACAGCGAGATACACTCGGTCACGAAGTCCGTTGGCGACAAGAGTTTGGTGGGTTTCCGAAAGTCCGAGTTCCCAAGGTGTTCCTGCATGGTGAATGGAAGAGATGGGGCTTGCTCCCGTTCCCCCTTCATGTCCAGCAATGAGGATGTGGTCGGCGTGTGCTTTGGCAACACCAGCAGCCACAGTTCCTACCCCAGATTCAGAAACTAGTTTCACAGAAACACGTGATCTTGGGTTGGAGTTCTTTAAATCAAAGATCAGCTGTTTCAAATCTTCGATGGAATAAATATCATGGTGTGGAGGAGGGGAAATCAAAGTTACACCCGGAGTGGAATAACGAAGCCATCCAATGTATTTGTCTACTTTATGGCCTGGAAGTTGTCCACCTTCTCCTGGTTTGGCGCCCTGTGCCATTTTGATTTGGATGTCATCGGCATTGGTGAGGTATTCCATAGTCACACCAAATCTCGCAGAAGCAACCTGTTTGATCGCCGAACGCATGCTATCTCCATTTGGAAGAGTTTTGAATCTTACTGGATCCTCTCCACCTTCCCCTGTATTGGATTTAGCACCAATTCGGTTCATGGCAATGGCAAGAGTTGTATGTGCTTCCCAAGAAATGGAACCATGGCTCATCGCTCCTGTTTGGAAACGTTTGAGAATAGATTTTACTGATTCTACTTCTTCTATCGGGATCGCTTTGGATCCTTCAAAATCAAGTTGGAACAAACTTCTAAGAGTGATAGCTTTTTCGTTTTGGTTATCGATGAGGCTAGAGAACTCTTTAAAAACTTTGTAGTCGTTGTCCTGCGTTGCTTTTTGGAGTTTGTGAACTGTAATCGGAGTATAGAGATGGCTATCTCCATTTTTACGATAGTAGTGCACCCCACCTGGTTCTAGGTTGTTCGGAAAAAAAGTAGAATCGTAAGCCGCTTTGTGACGACGAACCGTTTCTTCTTCTAACATCTCAAGAGAAAGCCCTTCGATTCTAGACTGTGTTCCTGCAAAGTAAGTGTTAACGAGCTCGGAATCAAGTCCTACTGCTTCAAAAATTTGCGCACCACAATACGATTGTAATGTGGAGATTCCCATTTTTGAAAATACTTTGAATAGTCCTTTCCCAATAGATTTGATGTATTTCTTTTTTGCTTCTTTGTATTCAGGAACTTCTGGAAGTAATCCTTGTTGTGAAAGATCGGCGATCGTTTCAAAAGCAAGGTATGGATTGATGGCGTTGGCACCATAACCACATAACAATGCAAAGTGGGCCACTTCTCTTGGTTCCCCTGATTCCAAAACGATCCCTGCACGAGTACGAAGACCTTCACGGATCAAATAGTGGTGAAGTCCTGCTACGGCAAGTAGTGATGGGATGGCAGCTTTTTTCTCACCAACACCATGGTCGGTTAGGATGATGAGAGTCACTCCTTGTTCCCGAACTGCTTTTGCTGCATCAGCACAAACACGATCGAGAGAGTTTCGCATATCATGTTTTTTAGATGGATCAAAAAGGATTTCAAAAGTTTTGGCTTTGAAATGTCCTTCGCTGATTTGTTTGATCTTTTCAAAATCTTCGTTTGTAAGGATTGGATGTTCCAATTCCAAACGATGAGCATGTTCTGGCTCTTCAGAGAGAAGATTTCCTTCCGGTCCAATATAAGTTGTGAGTTCCATCACAAGTTCTTCACGAATAGGATCAATCGGTGGATTGGTTACTTGTGCAAAGTTTTGTTTGAAATAACGGAATAGGGGTTGTGGTTTTTCGCTGAGTACCGCTAGAGCAGAGTCCACACCCATAGAACCAATCGGTTCTTCGCCAGAAACACCCATTGGTTTGATGATGGTAAATACATCTTCATGAGTGTACCCGAAAGCTCTTTGGCGTTCCAAAATGGATTCATGTTGTGGTTGTTTTACGTTTTCAGGGTCTGGTAAAGACCCGAGACGAATCATATTGTCTTCTACCCACTTGCGATAAGGTTGTTGGGTAGCGATTTGTTTTTTGATTTCTTCGTCGTCAAGGATTTGGCCTTTTTCCATATCAATGAGGAGCATACGACCTGGACGAAGTCGATCTTGGATTAAAATTTCTTCTGGCGGAAGGTTAAGTACCCCCGCTTCGGAAGACATGATCACTTCATCGTCTTTTGTGACAACAAATCGAGCAGGACGAAGTCCGTTACGATCCAATGTGGCACCAATGATTCTACCATCAGTAAAAGCAATGGCAGCGGGTCCATCCCAAGGTTCCATAAAGGTTGCATGATATTCGTAGAACGCGCGTCTGTCGGCATCCATAGCCTTGTTTTTTGACCAAGCTTCTGGAATCATCATCATCACTGAATGAGGGAGAGATCTTCCTCCCATCACAAGTAGTTCAAGTACGGTATCAAAAGTAGCCGTATCTGACTGGCCTTCCATAACAATCGGTAACATACGACGAAGTTCATCGCCGTAAAGTGGAGACTGCATTACCATTTGGCGAGCGGCCATCCAGTTCATGTTCCCGCGAAGTGTGTTGATCTCTCCGTTATGTGCAATTTGACGATAAGGATGAGCCAAATCCCAAGTAGGGAAGGTGTTAGTCGAAAATCTTGTATGAGTTAAACAAAATGCAGAAGTTAAATCTGGTGATTTTAAATCTTCATAGAACTTCTTAACTTGGTCACCGAGTAACATCCCTTTGTATACGATGGTTCTGGAAGAAAAACTTGGTACGTAGTATTGGGAACGATCCAGTTTTAGTTCGGCACGAATCCTTCTATCAATCAAACGACGAATGAGAAATAATTTTCTTTCGAAGTCGTCAGAAGTTTTTAGTTTTTTGGATTTTTTGCCAATGAATACTTGTTTGAATACCGGCATGGTTTTGGATGCCACTACTCCCGCATATTCTTTGTTAATGGGGACATCGCGAAATCCTAAAAATTCCTCACCTTCGTCTACAATGATTTTTTCGATTACGTTTTCGATTGCAGTTCTGACTTCCGAATTCTGTGGAAGGAAAAGAAAACCCACAGCATAATCACCTTCTTTGGGAAGAGAGAAGGGCAGATTCTTCCTAAAAAATGCATCGGGGATATTGATCATGATCCCAGCACCGTCACCGGTTTTTGGATCGGCCCCTTCGGCACCCCTGTGTTCTAGGTTACACATGAGGCGAATCCCTTTGTCGACGATGTCGCGGGAACGTTTGCCTTTATAATTTGCGATAAAACCAACACCACAGGAATCTTTGTCCATGGCAGGATCATACATACCTTGGGCCTGTGGGCCGACTGGCGGAAGGATGGGTGGTTGGTTAGATTTTGACATACGTACCCTACTCTAAAGCAATTACTGTACCTTGTTTTTGAATTTGGGTGTACTGTCCAATTATTTTGTTTTCAGCAAAATGATTTATTTTTAGGCAGCGCGAAACAGTCTCAAGTGTTCGTATTCGGTACATTATGCTATTTATTAGATCAATTTGCTTATGTGAAAAACCAGTTTGTATTTAGTCCAAAAAAACTTAGAGTACAAGAAACAAGCGAACTGCAACTTCCATAGGAAGATCGCTTAAATCCCAACGCACCCATTCCGAGGCATTGTAAGCCTCTTTTGTTAACTTTAAGGCATTGCTTAAGTCGGGAGAGTCGCTTTCTAAAGATTCGACCAATGTCATTGCTTTTTCATACGCCATTTTGGTTTGGATGTGTAAGGTTTTCTTTGGCAGCTCCAGATAAGCTATTTTATCAGAGTGAAAAATCCACTCGCCTTCAAGGGTTATGTTTTTGTTTTCTGAGGAGTAAAACTGGAATCCATTTGCTTTGGATTCAATTTTGTATTGGGTATTTGATTTAGGCAAAATCCAAAAGTAATATTGGGAACCAAAAGAAAGATACCCAAATAGAAGGATTAGTACTCCCAAAAGTCGATTGTTGTTCCTATCTTCATGAAAGTTGGCGCATAAGAGCAGCACACCTAGGTGTCCGATGGCAAGAAGGGAAAATGAAAAATACCAATTCGCATTGATGATTTGATGTTTCCATTCCAAGGGGAATTGGGGCGCCTCTATCTTGTTTGGTGGTTGGTTTAGATTTTGTGAGTCAGGTAACAGTTCGGCATTCTCTAGTTTTGATAGCTTGGGGTTCTCATTTTTGGCTGGTAACTCCGGTTTGACGAGGATTTCTTTGAATGGTTTCCCGGTTTCTTTCTCCACAGGAAGGGGAAGGATGCGAAAGAATTTTTTAAACTCTCTGGAAACTAATGAATAACGACTAAATCCTTCTTTGTTATCGTTGTATCTCTTTACGGAAACATCTGCAACAGGTAGCAGTAACCCTGATTGATGATGCAAATAAATGGTATCTGTATATAATATCCCATCTTTTTTCGATTCGGATTCCGATTTAATTTGATAAGAGATGAATTCTTCGATAGGAAAAATGATATCAGGTTCCTTTGAATCTCCGAAACGAATTTGATTTCTTTTTTTATTTATCTCTAGCTGATAAATAAAACCATCTTTCTCTTCATAAGACTGATAACAGAGATAACTGAAAGGAAGAAAACTTATTAGAGTAAACAAAAAACCTAATTTTCTGACATGGGTTCGTTTCCAAATCCAAATTCCGGAAAAGGCAAGGATGGTCCAAAAAACAATTCCAAATAGCAGGACGTAATCGCTGAAAGTTCCCGCTTGTACCAAAATCGAATCTGATAAAAAAGTTGTTTCCACGGCTTAGAAAAAATCTTTGATTTTTCTCGTTTGTCAACTACGCTTGGGCCGATGAAATTTATATTTCCTTTTCTCCGTCCCAGGTTTTTCTTTCTTTTTCTTTTGGGAGTGGTTCCTCTCGAAATTTTTGCCAAAGAGATCCCCGTTTTAGAAAGAAGAGTCACATGGGAGGAGGGAACGATCTCCAAAGCAGATGCAGATATCTGGGAGAGAACTTTAGAAGACCACGAGAAAAAAACTTCAAACCAAATTGCCATTCTCGTTATACATTCGTTAGAAGGTGAGATTTTAGAAGAATATAGTCTAAAAGTTGCGGAAACTTGGAAGTTAGGTCAAAAAAATAAGGACAACGGAGTCCTCGTTTTACTTTCCATCGAAGATAGAAAGGTGCGAATCGAAGTGGGTTACGGCCTCGAAGGAATTCTCACAGATGCCTATTGCAATCGTATCATTCAGAAAAAAATGATTCCCTACTTTAAATCAGATATGTATGCAGACGGGATTACGGCTGGTTTAACAGAAATCCTTACCACTTTGGATACGGGTGTGACTCCAGAAGAACCAAACCTTTGGGAGAAGTTCCAATCATTTCGTGGGATCGGCGCCGAACAAGGTTGGCATTTGTATTTAGTGGGTTTGATTTTTGTTGGAATTATCTTTCTTTTCGCAACCATCTTGGCCTTCCATAAAGAGGATAATAGTGTTTGGGTATTTTTCTTTTTATTAGTTTTTTTCCAGTGGGTGCCTTCGATTTTTTATGGGTTCTATGGTTGGGTTGTATGCAACTTCATTTATGTATTTGGGTTCATTTTTGTCCGGCTAACAAGAGATAAGTTGTCTTTTGTAAAATCTCTATCGGATAAGATTACAAATTCAGTTACATACTCTTCTGGAAGTTCTTCGGGAGGGGGCTTTGGTTCTGGAGGAGGATCATCGGGAGGATTCAGCGGAGGAGGTGGGAGTTTTGGCGGTGGTGGCTCCAGTGGAAGTTGGTAGATTCTTTTATTTAGATTTGATTCCAAGCCAGTCTAAGACTCGTTCGGCGGCTTCTTCTTTGGAAAGTTTCGAAAGATTTAGCTTATAATGAGCTGCTTCTTGGTAAACGGGGATTCTTTTCTCTAAAATGGCGCGGTAAGATGTAACTTTGGAAAGGTCCGGTCTTGTCGAATCTCCTTTCACCTTTTCAATCAGTTCTTCTATCCCTCGTTCTAGATAAACAATCCTTCCGATCTTTCTAAGTAAGTCTAGTTTTCGTTGGCTTGGGATTTCATTTCCGTTTGCATCCAAATCAAATAAAATTCCACCACCACAATCCAGAATGATCCCATCTGCATTTTGTAATTTTTGCAAAATAGAGAATTCTAGTTCCCGGAAAGTTTTCCATCCTGATTTTTCAACAAAATTTGGGATGGGGATGCCACCTGCTTCATACACAGCAATGGAATCTGTCGAAACTACGGGGAAGTCTGTTTGTTTGGAAAGGGAACGAGAGACTTTGGATTTCCCAGCCCCTCTTGCTCCAATAAAGATAATGTTCATAGAAAATGGATTCTTTAAAAAATAAAACTTATACGTTTAACAAATCAGCGAGGCCGGCTTGTAAGTCAGGGATGTGAACAAAGTATGTTTCAATATCAGCTTCCGTAACGCCTGTTTGGCTAAGTGCAAAAGGAGAAATAGGAACAGACTCACCACCAATATCGATTCCAATTCCAGAAACTACGATTAGGATGCTGGCAATATGAACAACAGAAGTTAGGAGTGGATTGTTTTTGGAATCTTCTGGTGTTAGGTAGTTTGCTACAACATCAGTGAGTTCCTGTGGAAAATTCCAACGTTTCAAAAGATTTTCGGATACTTCCATATGGGTATATCCAAAGTATTTTTTTTCTAGAACCGGGAAGGGTTCTTGGTTGTCTTTTAGATCTGTTTTGATTTGCATCATTACTGGACTGAAAAACTGAGCCAGTACGATTTTTCCAACACTACAAAGAAGTCCAGAAGTGAAGGCAAGATCCTTATCAATCTTTAGTTTTTTATGTTGTACAATTTTGCTAGAAAGTTCAGCAACTAGTAAAGAGGAAGTCCAAAGTTGGGCAGCTTCTATTTGGTAACTGTTGAGGTCTTGGGAAAGAATTCCCTTGGCAGCAGTGAGAAGGACAATTTCTTTTACTGTTTTGATTCCAAGAGTCATGAGCGCTTCTTGGACAGTGCGAATGGGTTTGGATGCTCTGTAGTAAGCAGAGTTGGAAAGTTTAATTACGTTTGCTGTGATGGCCGGATCTTTCGAAATTTCCTGTGCAAGGTCAGCAATATTTACATCCGGTTTTTGGAGTTTTTCCAAAACCTTAGAAACAACCGACGAAATTGCTGGCAGTTTATTTACGTCCTGTAATATTTCATCAACCTTTGATTTTAGCATATTCGCCTAACGCACCTTATAAAGGTATTTTTCCATACCAGCTTTTTTTAACAACACACGCCCGTCGTCACAATAAAGGCTGATGGTTCTTCCTTCATTCCCTGCCACATCTTCTACTATGACGGGAATTTTCTTCTCTTCCATAAATTTTTTAACGATTGCGATGTTCTGTTCCCCGATGTTTTGTAAAAATTGGGAATTGATTCCTTTGAACATGGAAGCACCTCCAAACATACGGCAAGAGTACTGACCAATGTTGGATCCTTGTTGTTTCATCATTTCGATGAGGATAGGAAGAGCCGTTTCTCCATATTTATGTGGAAACTTGGTGGCATCCTTTCCCGTAGGATCTTTGGCAAGCATGATGTGAGAAATGGCTCCCACTTTCTGTTCTGGATCATACAAAACGATTCCTATGCATGAACCTAGTGTAGTTCTGAGCACATCTGGATCTTTTCCGACCTTAATGTCGGCAATTCCCACATTGATGATTTTGGATTTTATAGACATTCTACTTGTTTCTAGAGAGTGGAACCGTTACTTAGGTATTATAGATAGTAACCTTTCCTTATGCGTTCAATCAAAAAAACAACTCCTGCCAGAAAATCTACCAAAAAAGGTTTCAAAACAACGGAACCTTATCTCTTCCAAACCATCGGAAAAACGGAAGTCCACATTCTTGGAACAGCACATGTGTCCAAACGAAGTGTAGATGAAGTCGAGAAAATGATCCAAACATTAAAACCCGATGTGATTTGTGTGGAGTTATGTGAGTCACGAATGAAGTCGGTAGAAGATCCCGACTATCTTAAAAAATTAGATATATTCAAAGTATTTAAAGAAAGAAAGATGTGGTTACTTTTATCCAGTCTCATCCTTTCTTCGTTTCAGAAAAAAATCGGAAACAAAGATATCAAACCTGGTGATGAAATGCGTAAGGCAATCACTATGGGTCGCACACTAAAAAAACCGGTAGTGCCAGTTGACAGAGAGATCCAAACCACACTCAAACGGTCTTGGGGGAATGTAGGATTTTTCTCAAAAATGTATCTCTTCAGTGCGTTACTTGCATCACTACTGGTTCGGGAAGATGTATCAGATGATAAAATCGAAGAGATGAAGTCGGATGACATTCTCAAAGACCTATTTTCCCAAATTCCAAAAAAATATGAGTCTGTCAAACATGTGATCATTGATGAAAGAGATGTGTATCTAGCAGAAAAAATTCGCCAGTCAGCAGAAGGGAAGTCGGTAAAAAAAGTTTTAGCGATTGTTGGTGCAGGTCATTTGGCTGGGATCGAAAGAAATATCCAAATTGGGAACGACTTGTCCGCGTTAGATGAAGTTCCCAAACGTAAGTGGTGGGACAATATTAGTATCATTCTATATCCAACTTTTTTTGCGGGCCTCATTGGTTATACTACTTGGAGTCAAGGTGGGGAAGCTGGTATGGATCTGTTTTCAAAACTCATTTATATCAAAGGTGGCCTTGCCGCTCTTGGTGCTCTCATTGCTTGGGCACATCCGATTTCGATTTTACTTGCATTTATCACCGCGCCCATTGGAACTTTTGTTCCGATCTTTAAAGCAGGTTGGGTTAGTGCCCTTTCGGAATCTTATTTGCGGAAACCTTTAGTGGAAGACTTCGAACATATCGCTGAAGATTCTGAATCTTTCGCCGGGTTTTGGAAAAATCGTGTCCTCCATATCTTTCTTGTTTTTTTTCTCCCACAATTTGGATCTACCATTGGAACCTTTATTGTTGCAGGAAAAGGCTTGAAGAATTTATTTTAAGAACTAAGATTAGATTCGTCTAATCACTGTAGCAGAAGAGTATGAAACGAAAGTTTACAATTGGATTCATTCTAATTTTTCTAACCTACCTAGGATGCAAATCATCTGTGTTTGGTTTTTGTACTTCTGCAGAAAAATTTGTGGAACGGGCATCCGTTCCGCCTTGCCACCAAACTTCCGAATCAAAAGAAAGTTCTGCAGATTCCTGTGAATGCCCGATCATTCACGAGGAATTACAATCTGCCAGCGGTCCTGATTTCCCCATTTGGAAACAGATCAAACTTACAGTTTGGAATGGGTTTAGTGTTTTAAAACAACCCCAATTCCTTTCTGGCCCATCCGCAAAGTGGAAGATTCCAGGGTTTATTCATTCTCGTTCCTATTTCCCCACCCAAACTGTCCGACTTCTGATTTGAGATGGCCACACCTATTTTTTAGGTGAAAGGATTTCCATTTCAAAGAATTTTTAAATTTTAACAGAGGTTATACGATATGAATCGCAAAGAATTATTACAAAAAGCAGGAATGGCTGTAGCCGTTTCCGGAATTTTATCCACACTTTCAGCAGAAGACCATGACCACTCTACGATGACAATGCCTGCGGCTGGAAAATCTAAGTATTCCAAAGCTATGATGGCAGCTCTGCACTGCCAACTTTCTGCAGAGGTTTGCCTCAGCCATTGTCTCACAGAACTAGGAAAAGGGGATAAGTCACTCGCGGCTTGTGCCACTAGCACAAGGGAAGTCATTAGTTTATGTGAATCCTTTGTGAAGTTGGCAAGCCAGTCGTCGGCTTATACCAAGAAGTTAGCAAATCTTTGTATTGAGGTTTGTGAAGCTTGTGCTAAGGAATGTGATAAACATGCGGCTCACCATACAGTCTGTAAAGAGTGTCGCGATAGTTGCCTTGCTTGTGTCAAAGAGTTGAAAAAAGTTTAAAGGTCAATTTTACTAAAGGATTGATCTCGAATTCAATCCAACTGTCCGCTGTTTGGCGGGCAGTTGTTTCTTTAAACTATTAGAATTATCTTTTTTTGACCTTTTTTTTGGCTTTTGGTTTTGCCACTGGTTTTGATTTTTGTGTTGGTTTGGCTTTTTTCGCTGCCGATTTCTTTTTTACCGCTATCTGTTTCTGGGTTTTTTTATAAACAGATGGTTCATACTTAGAAAAATCCACCTCAATCTTTTTAGGGACTGCAAATTCAGGATTCGCTTTGGGCGAGGCTTGAAATGATATGCTGTCTTTCGGTGTACCTAAAAATTCTCTGAGTGTTCGAATGTTTTCATTTCTTCTAACTAAGTTATAGTTTCCAGGAATATCAAACCATAGATCACGACCTTGGCCAAACTCTGTACTCTCTTGTGGAGGAAAAGAGAAGTCTTCGATGGCAGAGAGAGGTTGGAAAAGAGGAAAGAAAAGTGCATTTTTGTAATTTGTTTTTACCCAGTCGGATTCGTAACCCCAATAGGATTGTCTTGTGTTTGTAAACCGGTCCGAACCATGAAAAGGAGTTCCTAAGGTAATTAACCTTTTTACTTTTCTTCTGGCTTCATCTGGCAAAATCAGAACAAGAAGTCCACCTGTGTTATGAGCAATCAAAGTCACTTCGTTAGGTGCCGTGAGGATTTGATTGGCAAGGTATTTGACCGCTTCTTCCAAAGAGAGAGGGTCGCGGAGAGTAGAAAGAATTCCGACTTTAAATCCTAAATTATCTAAATTGGATTTAAGTCTTGAATAGTAAGAACGTCCCGCCTGAAACCCAGGCACGATCAATATGTTTTTATCTTTATTATTCTCCACAAACAAATGGCTGGGAAGATAAAATGACAATAACGCCCAAAAACGTTCCAGATATTCTATGAATCGAAACATGAATTAAATGATTCTTTCTGACTCGATTCTTGTCTATGAAAATCAATTCTAGCGGCAGAAGAATTCCTGAATTGACCGATTACCGTACCTACATAGGATTGCCTTTTAGAATCGTATGCGTCATAGTTTCTTATTTATTTTTCTACTAGGATTGTTTCCCGTGATTCTTTTTGCCGAACCGGGGAATTATGAAGCTGCAGCGAAGCTTTTACCCCAGGTTTGGGAAACAAAGTACCCCCTTCCGTATGGAAAACTTACGAAAAAGGATCCATTGAAACAAGGAATCCGGCAAGTGACTCGGAAAAAAGGGAAATATTGGATGTACAATTTTGAAGTTTTTATGCCTAAATATGAAAGGAAAGAGACGGTAGCGGTTCCAAAAGAGGACGGCCGAAATATCCTTGTATTTTTTTTATGGAATCCAGCAGTAACAGAAGAACCAAATCGGATTGAGCTCGGGGAACCACACGAAGGGAAATGATATGGAGAAACAGAAATCCGACCAATTGATTAGAGATACCATGAAGACCGCTGGTCTTTCCGATGCGTTCATCACCGATTTTATAAGTAAGGTAGATGCTGTGAGAAACGGCGAAACAGGGATGGTGAATTGGGAGGAAGTAGGAGATTTAGATCCCAAAACCGATGAAATTTCTTTAGAATCGATCCATTCTTCTTATCCTACAGATCTTAGTTTATTATCCAAATTGGTTGTGATCAAATTGAATGGAGGACTTGGAACCAGTATGGGTCTGGATAAGGCAAAGTCTCTCATCCCAATCAAAGGTTCTATGTCTTTTCTGGCCGTCATGGCAAAACAAATTGAATTCATCCGTTCTGAGTATGGGATTGGTGTTCCTTTGCTTTTTATGGATTCTTATAACACACAAGAAGATTCACAAAAAGAGTTAGAAAAAAACGGATTCAAACAATCCTTACGCACAAGTTTTTTACAAAACAAAGTTCCGAGGTTGGATGCAAAAACTTTTGCCCCCATCCAAAACAAAAATCAAAAAGAAAACTGGTGCCCACCAGGGCATGGTGATATTTATTTTACGATGGTCCAAGAGGGAATTTTGGATGAATTACTTTCTGCGGGGTTTGAAATCGCTTTTCTTTCTAACGGAGACAATTTAGGAGCCACTGTTGATCCGCATATTGTGAGTTATCTTTTGAAAGAAGACATTCATTTCGCAATGGAGATGACTCCAAAAACTCTTGCGGATAAAAAAGGCGGAGCCATTTATCGCAAAACAGTTGGTGGTAAATTCATCCAATACGAACTTTTAGAAACAGCCCAAGTGCCCAAAGAACATGAAAATGAATTCAGTGGACTTGGGAAATTTAGAACTTTTTCAACCAACAATCTTTGGATCAATCTTCGCGCTTTAAAAGAAAGATTCAATCAAGGGAACTTTTCACTTTCTCTCATTGTCAATCCCAAACAAGTGGATGGTATACCAGTCATTCAATTAGAAACGGCAATGGGAAGTGCAGTCGGAAATTTTCCTAAGTTTAAAGGGATCATCATACCGAGAGATAGGTTTGCCCCTGTGAAAAAAACAGAAGATTATCTTGTGCGACGTTCGGATGCTTATATTCTCAATGCTGACTTTTCGCTTACCATGACAAAGGAAAGAAAAGCTTATGGACTTGGTGAAATTTTAGTACAACTAGATGAATCCTATTATAAAAAAATTCATCAGTTTGATTCATTATTTTTAGAATACCCTTCACTTCTTTTTTGTGAAGAGTTGGTTGTGACTGGTGAAGTATTGTTTGATACCCCCATCGCGATTAAGGGAAAAGTAAAAATCCAAAACTTGTCGGGTGGACTAAAAACTATCTCTTCGCTTGGCAGAACAGAATTTGAAAACGAAACCGTCTCTTTATGAAACTAGTTATTGTTTTTAGTTCTTTATTTTTATTTGTCCAATGTGGGTCACCATTTTCATTTCGATCTGCTTGCTATGAACGTAACAAATGTTCAACGATTGAAGGGAGTTGTTTTTTACGTAATGATGCTTTCTATAAAGTTTCGACAAATAGTCCTGAATACAGTGCTCTTGATTTATCGGCGATTGTAGGAAGTTGTTTGGGGTTAGAGAAAACTTGTCGTAAGAACTGCGAAAGTGGAACTATTTTTTAGCTCCAAAATCGAAGACTTGTTTCATTTGAGCTAACATCCGTTTTATATATACTTCATTTAAGGAAATCCTCCAGTTGATAAGGGCTCCTTCGTAAAGATTAATCAAATCCCGCGCCATTTCCATCGGTTCTATTCTTTCTTCCAACAGACCATTTGATTGCCATCTTGCTATATACATTGCAAATAGTGTCTCCCATCGGAAAGCTATTGATTTGAATTCGTCACTAAATGGCTGTTCGCCGACAGGAAATTGACAAGAGAATATTGCAATCGGACAACCTTGGTAGTAGGAACCATCTTCATTCATTTGGATTAGAACCGCTTGGGAAAGTTGAGCGATAAATTCATCAGGGGAATGGGATTCTCTAAGGATTTGGCGGAACCAAATGAGCACATCGGCGCCGTAAGCTTGGATGACTCGAATTCCTAAGTCGCGTTTGGATGGATAGTGGTCATAGAAGGAGGCTTTTGCTGTCCCTGATTCTCGGATGAGTTGGTTGATGCCGGTGTGGTAATATCCTTGTTGGTAGAATCGTTTTTTGGCAATTTCGAGGATGCGGTGCCGCGGGGAGCCTTTCATGGGATTAGAGTGTGGTGGAGGGGGGAGGGATGTCAATGCTTACGAACCGTTCTGTCTGTTTTTTTTGTATACAGACAGAACGGTCTGCCGAAACCTATCCCCATGCCCCACACCACCCAAATCCCCGTCCTCTGGAGCCACATGGACGCCAATGGCCATGTCAACAATGGAGTGTACCAATCCTATTTTGACGAAGCCCGGATCCAAGCCCTAGAAAACGAAGGTTTCTCCATCCAAGAGATGCGGGAAAGAAAGGTAGGTCCGGTTATGTTGAAAGCGGAGTTGTCTTATCACAAACCCCTCCACCATCCTGATATTGTTCGTATTGAAACAGGTTTTCAAGAGATGTCAAAAATCAAAGGGAAGGTCGTTCAAAACATGTTTCGTGTTTCTGATGGAGCTCTTGTTTGCGAAGCAATATTTTCGGCGTTATTTTTTGATTTTGAAAAAAACAGACCTTGGAAACTCCCTGATACATTTTTAGCAAAGTTTAAAGCGGATTAACACAACAAACTCCCTTTGCGGGAGTTCTCGTTTTATTCGCGAATAAAAGAGAGTTGGCTTTTTTCTGGAACCAACACTTTGTCTTCAAACTCACCGGATAAGGATTCATAGTTAGGTGATAGTTTGATCTTCCACTTTCCTTTTTCTTCGAGAAGATCGGAGTCTACGATATTTTTGCCACGGAAGATTTGATTTTCATTCCACTTCATGATGATGTTTCCTTCCACATCTTCTGCTTCAATGGTCAAACGAACGGGTTTCACTTTATTTTTCCCATCCCAATACATTGCAGTCCAAGGACCGATAAACTTCTGTATGGCGGATTCACCAAAGGTTTTTACTTTTTTTATATCAACCACGGTATCTGAAATGACAGAGGTTACTGGTTTGGAAAATAAACTTTCTCCGATCCCTTTGGAAACAGATTGGATGGCAAAAAAATAAAATTGGTTTTTTGTTAAGTTTTGTAATTTAAAATTTGTATCGGTAGTTTCCTTTACAAGGCTCCACTCTGAATCATTTTTTTTACGCATGTAAATTTTATACGATGTTACTTTGGGAATAACATTCCAAGTGAATATAAATTCACTTGTTTTTCGGTTTTCTGAAACATTCAGTTCAGGCGATTTGATTCCTAACGACCTTCCTGCTACGAGAGAGGGAAACCCAATGTCTGGTTCCGAAGGGAGACTAAACAATTCACCTTCAAATTCCGAAGCCACTGCATAAAAAGATTCTTTTTCATAAGAGTGATCATCTTTGAACTGGAGATCGGTTGTTTTTGCAATTTGTTTCCAAGCTCCATTTGTTTTCCGAAAGATATGATAGGAGACAGCGCTTGGGGAACCTTCCCATTGCAAAATGGTAGCCCGTGCATAGAGTCCCTTCGAAGCTGTTAGATTTTTTGGTCTCGGTTTTAAAACTTCGGAAGGATCTAAATGGGCAGAAACATAATAACTTGATTCGCCAATGAGTTGGTTTCTTTCGGGAATGACTTGGTAAATTTCGCTATCACCATTACGGCTGGCTTTTAAATCAATATAGGTAGTTTTTTCTGTTTTGCCTAAAAATCGATAGATCCTCGCTGTTGGATTCCATTTATAAACAGCGTAAGTTGTGGAGATCGGCTGCGGATCCCATTCTAAAAGAATACGATCGTTAGTAGGTGCAACAAATGCATGAAGATTTGTTACTGGCAATATACCTGCTGGTTTTGTTGGATCAACCGCATAACCATCGTTTGAATCAAGGGACGCCTTTGAAAGAAAATTCTCATCTAAACTTGCCACACGGTAATTATAGGCCGTATTTTTTTGAATTCCAAAGTCTTCAAAGAATGCTTGTTTTGATAGTCCAACTAGTTGGTATTTACTGTCGATTTTACGTTTACGATACACTTCGTAGCCGATGGCACGTTTTTCTCTAGACCAACTGATCCGAATCCTATCAGAAAAATCACCCCGAGACGCAAATACTTCTTTTGGCGGGAATAGATTGTGTTCGCCGTATTCTAAAGATTCCAATGCATCATTTAGTTTATTCTGTGTTAGGAGTTCGTTTTCGGTTTCCGAATCGGCTACATACACTGATTTTGTGTATTTGGGAAAGGTTTCATAAGATATCCATAAATAACCTTGGTCACCCCAAGTGGTTCCCCAGGAATTCCAAACCTTAAAAGCTTTCTTTTTATCGTTAAAACCCAAAATCACAAGAGACTGCGCTCCTAAAACTTCTCCTGCACCCGTTTCAAAAACGGCATCGGATTTTGGATCTATAAAATTTTCATAAACCAAATATCCGATCAAAACCGGTCTTTTTTCAGCTAAGGCAAGTTTGATGGTAGTCAGGTCATGTGGTTCGATTCGATAGATTCTTCGAAGCCTTGCCTTTCGTCCTATTTCAACAATATCCGCTTTGGGCCTAGTTCTAAAACTGGAAGAGGACTCGTTCATTTGTTGTAATGATACAGAACCGCGACTTTCTGCAAGCACCAAGGCATCCAACAGAGAAACCGCTTGGTCTTTTCCACTATTTAATTGGTTATAAATAAAGTTAGGGGAGTATAATTGTTTCTGGCCATTCGCGGAAGTAGGCCCTAATGAGGAAAGATTACGGATTCCTTTTTTTTTGGCTTCTAAATAGGAAATTAGTCCGTATCCTACCGTATAACCAACATTATCTTTGTAAGTGCCTTGGTCTGTGGGAATTGGAAACTCGGTAGTAAAATCAAAACTCCCTGGTAAATCGGAAGCCACCATCTCAGATCGATAAGGCGGAATGCTCTGATAAAGTTCAAAAGGATCGGGGATAAGGCCTGGTTTTCTTGCGGAGGATTTGGATTCTGTTTTTCCAGTGATGGGTTTGGATTGAAACCCAATGATCATAAGGGAAACTGCAATAAAAATAGTTCCCATTGCAATTCGATGTTTGGTTTTCCGTAACATATTAATCCTCTTCTAAATCAAAACTGATCGGGAGTCTATGTGCCATCCTCGTTGGTTTTCCTTTGTCGTATCCGGGAGAAAACCTCGCTCTTTGGATGATGCGAATGGCTGCTTCATCAAATCCATAACCTGCTCTTCCTGAAACAACCTTCACACCTTGGAGGGCGCCGTGTTCATCCACTTGCACCATCACAATCACAGTCCTTTGACTGATGTTGGCGGCTTTGGCGGCTTCTGGGAAATAAGCTTTCAAATCAAAATCAATGATGGGAGTAGGTGGTCTATCTCCATTGAAGGAAAATAAATATCCGTCTTTATCGGTTCCATTACCAGAAAGTTGGTTAGGATTCAAATCAGAATTATCTGGTTTTTCTTCCGCATCTTTGTTTGATCCTTCCACCCACTCTTGTTTTTCTACAGGAGCAGGGCTCGAAGTTCCCCCAAGTAGTTCCGGCGGAATTTCTTCAAAAGAAACATCCATATCTTCCATCGAGGTTTCTTGGAAGGCTGCATTACTCGGAAGTGTGAGTATAAAATAAATCAAATAACAAAATACATGCAACCCAACTGAGGCAAAAAGACTAGCTCGAAAAAGTCCAAATCGTCTCAGTTTGTATTGCAAAGATAATGTAAATGACTTCATAACAATATGGTCTTTCTAGTGGTGGATGTTAGGTGTAGAACTAGAAGATTGGTTGTGTTTTCCACTCGTGACAAAACTGGCATGGATTTCTTTGGAAAGGATTTCCAAATGTCCAAGGACTAGTTTCATTTTTCGAGTGAAGTAGTTGTTTGCAATCACCACAGGAATGGCAACGGCTAGACCCGCAGCAGTTGCTAGTAGGGCAGTCGAGATACTACGCATCACCACTTCGGCTCCCGAATTTCCAAGAGTTCCCAGACCATAAAAAGCTTTGATCACACCAAGAACCGTTCCTAAAAGACCGATGAAGGGTGCGTTATTTCCAAGAGTGTTCAAAATAGGAAGTCTTTCTTCCAGACTCAAACGTTCTTTGAGAATTTTTCCTTCCATGAGTTCCATAAGACCTTTATGATTTTCCTTTTCCCGTTCTAAAACGAAATGGATGAACCGAGAATAGGAATTTTCCATGGGGTGGGACTCTAATAATTTCTCAGTGCCTTTTAGATCTCTATGGCGGATGAGAAGAGTGAGTGAATCCAGAAGAGACTCTGATTCTTTGTTAAAATTACGTTTATAAACAATCAACCTTTCGATAAATACGGCAATCGCGAGAATACTCGCAAATAACATAACGAGGAATATGATCTTTTCCCCAAGGTCTACGAAATCTTGCATTTTAGGAACCTTCTAACGGACAGAATTCTTTACCTTGGACAACAATCAAAGAGAAAAATTGCGGAAAAAGAACTTCGGTTGCCTCTCAGTCCACCCTAAAGAAAGAATGATTCCAAAGGTTGGTATGAAGGCAAAAGACATTCTTCCCAGTTTTTTTGGGTTCATTTTTATCGTTTTAGGTGTTTCGTTGGTAGTGTTCTATGCTACGAAATCTTGGGAGACATTTCTCAATCTCTGTCCCAACAAAGATTTTTTATCTTGGGATGAGAATATCCGACTGAACCAAGTCCTCGATCAGTATGTGGATTTTCGTTCAGGGAGTTTCTTCAAAGGGATTTTGCCTTTTTTGGAAAGTCCTACTTGGCCACCCCTCCGCTCTATTCTAACTTTTGTTACGCTCTATTTACCGATAGATGCTTACGAAACTTATCGAGATTCTTTTTTAGGGCTTTTGTTTTTGATTTTAGTATATCCAGCTCTGGTTTATATTGTTTTTCGCATAACAAAGTCATTATTTTGGTCAGGAATCCTATCTGGTTTAATTTTGATTCTCACCATCCAAACGGGAGAGGTTCCGGCATATTCTCTTTCTTCGATGTTGGAAACACAATCTATGTTTTTTCTTTTGTTTTCTGTTTATGCTATCTATCGTTTGTATGATGTAGACAACCGTGAAAAAGAAATTGATTCCACAACAAAGTTGTTAGTCCTATTTTCTTTATTTGGTTTTTATTTTACCAAATATCCTTATGGGATTTTATTTTTTATGGCATGTTTTGCCTATGAACTTTTACGATCTCCCGCTCTTTATAAAGAGGCTTTGTTTTATTTGCTAAAAAATTATGCGAAAGGGATTCGTTTAGTATATTTAGTTTTTGTAGTGCTCATGGTATTTTCCTTACCAGTCCTACGAGTGGTCACAAAAATCAATCTCAACCAAAAAGGGTTCAAACAATTTATGTTTGGAATCACCTTTCTTTTGTTTGTGGATCTTTCTGTGTATTTTTTTCGCAAACGAGATGAGGTCAAAAAAGTATTTCCAAAAACCGCTGTGGTACTTTGGGTTTATGCAATATTTCCGGCTTTCCTTTGGTTATTTATGAATCCGGATCGGGTGAATGCTCTGATCGATGCTCAAATGATTGTAAATGCATACACTCGAAGTTTTTTCTTAACTCTTTGGACAGAACCAGGACTTGATCCTTCTGTGCCAGGAGTATTCGATTTTATTTGGGGATTCCGCACTCTCATTATATTTTCTATTCTTTCCCTTTTTTATTTTGTATTTCGAAGAGGAACCAAATTCCAATCGAAACTGAGAGACCCGCTCCTTGCGGGAACTCTTGTTTTGTTTTTGGAACTTCTGATTTTAGAACTGACTACGGGGAACAAACAACCAAGGCATGTATTACAATTTATTCCTGCCATCGGGCTTGTGAGTTTTCTGTGGATTTTGCGTTTGTATGAGTTAGCTGAGACCAAACTAGAAAAGCTCGTTTCTGTTTCTGTTTTTTTACTCACTTCTGTTTTTGTGTTTTCTAACTCCTTATATTCGCAAGGGATTCTTTCCGGGAATTTTTTTGAAAACAAAATGTTTTGTTACCGTGGGATGAATGCCAGTGATTTCCAACCGGCAAGAGAAATCGCCGAACAGATATCATCTGAGAAAAAATACATTTTGATCAATGCCTTCCATTTTGAGGAAAAATATGGTTCCAAAGGCCGTGTCCTTGCCTCCGATTTCGATCTTGCCATGAAACTGAAGACTTATAAACAGGGAATGGTACGAAACGATAACAAATACCGCTGGAAAGAATGGACAGATTTTGATTCCGTACTTTTATTGAGTGATGTTTGTCCCGATAGTTTTGTAGAAGAAAAATTTGAAAATCGGACAAAAATCTTAAATAGTAAGTCAACGTTGCTCTCTACTTACAGAGAGAGTTCCGGTACTGCTTGTCTCCAAGAATATAAATTGCTCAAATAGAGAAAAAATTTTATGAGTATTGCTTCCTTTTCGATCAAACGTCCCATATTCATTTCCTCGTTAGTCATCATTATGGTGATTACGGGGTTTATCTCTTTGAAACGAATTGGTGTCGATCTTTTCCCTGACATCAACATTCCCTTTGTCGTGGTTTCAACTGTTTATCCGGGTGCAGGCCCGGAAGAAATTGAAACCTCCATTTCCAAACCCTTGGAAGAGGAACTAAGTTCCATCTCCGGTTTGAAACGGATCACATCCAGAAACCAAGAAGGGATCTCGATGGTGTTTGCGGAATTCAATCTCACGACAGACATCAAATATGCAGAACAACAAGTTCGGGATAAAACCGCCCGAGTGAAACCACTCTTTCCTGAATCTTCCAAAGAACCTTTGGTGCAAAGGTTTGATCCATCTGACCAACCCATCATGAGGATTTCCCTTTTTGCGGACTTACCAGAAGGGGAACTTTATGATTTGGCAAAGGAAAAAATCAAAACCAAATTAGAACAGGTCAATAACGTAGGTGCGGTAAAAATCATTGGTGGATCTCGCCGTGAAATTCATATCGAACTTGATCGTAACAAAATCAATTCTTACCAGGTCCCTGCCATTGCTATTGGGAACCAAATCAAAAACTCAGGTGTCAACATCCCTGCCGGAAAGGTGGAAGGTGGCGATAAAGAAACATCTTTTCGAACCGTTGCCAAATACGAATCCTTGTCCCAAATTGAAAACACAGTGGTTTCCTTCGGTGGTGAATTTGGACGAGGAGTTCTTGTTAAGGATTTAGGCCAAGTCAAAGATACTTTACAGGACCGCCAAACAGTCGGTATGTTGTATGCTCCTGTAAAAACAGAAGAACACGAAGAACCATCTGTTATTGGAAAACTTCTTTTTAAATACGAACCTCCCAAAAAAGAAAGAGTACAAAAGAAAGCTCTCTTTCTGGATGTTTACAAACAATCCGGTGCCAATACCGTAGAGGTTGCCGATGGGATTCTTGGAAAAATTGATTCCATCAACGAACAGATCAAAGACTTAAAAGGAGCACCTAAGGTCATTCTCATCCGCGATGGATCCAAATGGATTCGTGCCAATATTGAAGACGTTACCATCGCCATCATTCTCGGGATTTTACTCGCTGTGATTGTTGTGTATCTTTTCCTTGGGAACATCCGTTCGACTCTTATTACGGGTATGGCCTTACCAAACTCAATGTTAGGTGCCTTTATCATTATGTATGCCATGGGTTTTACCATGAACGTAATGACTCTTCTTGCCCTTTCCCTTGCGGTGGGACTCCTTGTGGATGATGCCATTGTGGTCAGGGAAAATATCTTCCGGAAACTAGAAGAAGGGGAATCTGTCATTGTTGCGGCAAGGAAAGGAACAGAAGAGGTAACTCTTGCTGTTATTGGAACTTCCTTAACAGTGATTGCGGTATTCCTTCCGATTGGATTTTTATCAGGGATTGTCGGTCAGTTTTTCAAACAGTTTGGGTTTACCGTTGTTTTTGCGATGATCATCTCTCTATTTGATGGTCTAACTGTGGCACCGATGTTATCTGCTTATTTTGCAGGAAAAACAGACATCCATAAAAAGAAAAACATCGTATTACGTAACTTTGATAAATTCCAAGACTTTCTGGACAGAATGTACGGAATTATCATGAACTTTGCCCTAAAAAAACCATGGGCAGTCATTCTACTTACTTTTCTCACATTAGTTACTAGTATTTTCTCACTTGCATTTGTGAAAAAAACCTTCTTACCAGCAAACGACCAAGGTGAGTTTATGGTGAATGTAGAGATGCCACCAGGAACTTCCTTACAAGGAACTACGGAAGTTGTAGAAGACATTCAAAATGCCATCATCCAATTTGTGCCTGAGATGGATCTTCTCGCAACCGTTGTTGGTAACAGTGATGGAGAATCCAATATTGCTACCATCGGTGTGGCTCTTCTCCCTTCTGAATATAGAAACCGTACGACAGGCGATGTCAAAGACCAGGTTCGTGAATTTTTAAAACAATACCCTCAAGCAAGACCGAAAGTGAACGACTATTCGGCGATTGGTGGTGGGGTTCAATACCCATTTAACTTAAACTTAAAAGGTGAAAATCTAAAAGACCTGGAAGCGTATTCGTTTAAAGTCATGGAAGAATTACGAAAAATTCCTGACCTTACGGACGTGGACACAACTTACCGAACAGGAAAACCAGAATTCCAAGTAGTTCCAAACCGTGCAAAAATGCAAACCGTGGGTGTGGTCGCTGGTGTTATGGGGGCCGAACTTCGTTACCATATTGAAGGTGGGGAAGTGGCTAAGTATTTAGAAAATGGAATCGAGTATGATGTAAGGCTTCGTTTGAAAGAAGACCAACGAAATTTACGAAGATCGTTTTCTGAAACTCGTGTGCCGAACATCCAAAACCGTCTCATTCCACTCAGTGCCATTGCTGAAGGAAAAGAAAGTAGTTCTCCTGCAAGGATCATCAGGGAAGACAGATCCCGAGTGGTTCCAATCAACGCAAACCTAGCACCGGGCGGCGCGATTGCCTCGGCATCTGATGCTGCGACAAAAATTCTGAAAGAGAAACTTCAGCCTCCTCCAGGGATTACCTATTCCTTTGTGGGCCAATCGGAAGATTTTAAGGAACTTTTACAAAACATCATCCTTGCTTTTGGAATGGCTCTTATCTTCATCTATCTAGTGTTAGCTTCTCTATATGAATCCTTTATCACACCGATTACGATTCTATTCGCGATTCCACCGGCCATTTCGGGAGCTTTCTTTGCTCTTGCTTTGACTGGTGAGATGTTAAACCTTTTCAGTATGATTGGACTCATCCTCCTCATGGGACTTGTGGCCAAAAACTCCATCCTTCTTGTCGACCATGCAATGCTTGCCATGAAAGAACATGGAATGACAAGAGATGAAGCCATCTTTGATGCGGGATCAAAAAGGCTCCGTCCCATCTTAATGACATCCCTTGCGATGATTGCAGGAACTTTGCCAATTGCTCTTGGAATTGGAGAGGCTTCTAAATCAAGAACTGCCATGGGGATTGCGATCATTGGGGGGCTTGTCCTTTCCACTCTCATCACTCTCATTGTGGTGCCTGCTGTGTTTGGATACATTGACCGTCTTCGTGAAAAGATAGAGGGAGCTTTCCGTCCTGATTACGAAATTCGACCAGAGGATTTAGAGGGCTAACCTCAAAACTTACTGATTCTAGGGCATAAATTTAAACTTGCCCAAACTTTGAATTCGGCGTTCCCTTGCTTACATGTCCAGCGAACGCCGAATTTACAAACGAATCTCCGAAAAAGTCCATCTCACATACCGAGTGATCCAATCGGGGGCCGTCTCGGCCCAGTTTTTGCCCAAAGATAAGGGAGAAGGTGATTCCCAAGATATTTCTGAGGGAGGACTCCTATTTCGCACCAAAGAACCAATGCCTCTCGGTACTAGATTGGAATTAGAATTAAGATTTCCAGATGTTAAGTACGTTTTGTACCCTAAAGCAAAGGTGGTTCGTTTGGAAGAATTTGGAGAAGGTGCTTTCTACGAAGTAGGTCTTGAATTCAATCAGATGTTTGATGATGATCAAAAATTATTATTAGAACATATTAGTCGATTAGAAGTATAAACCAAATTTTCTCTACCCTTAAAGATCTGGCGATGCGGTAGAACTTATATGTTTCAAAAGTTATCTAGTTTTTTTCGTGGGATCCCTCTCGAACCGATTTCTCTCCTTGCTGTATATTCAGAAATCATCAGTAAACTTTATTTCTTGGGGTTCGCGTATTGTTTGGCTTACATCCAAAGTGTCTATTTGGAATGGAATGCCCCAGACCAAACCAATTGTATTCTTTCTGCCATCCAACTTGTACTCAGTGTCATCTTAGTTTTAACTTCCTTCTTTTTTAGAAGGTTCTTTGGATTTGCCCCTATCATTGTCCGTCTGACTTTTTTTCTTTTGGTTTTGGTGGAAATCGAAACAGGATTTCATGATCCTTCCATTCCTTATTTTGATCCTAGAAATTGGTTAACCATCACGGCCTTACTTGCAACTTCTTCCTTCTTTTATCCAGGTCTTGTTTGGCAGTACATTTTGGAATGGTCGATTGTTCTTTTGATATACATCATTAGGGTATATTTTGCCAACCAAACAGTGATTCCACTCGAAACATGGAGAGAGATGTCTACCATTTTCCCGTTATTTTTAGTGGCTTTCTTTTTAAACCATTGGTGGTTTCGAACCAGATACATTGCCGCTTATCGTGGGATGTTGTTGGAAGAAAAACGACGAACATTTTTCCAAGACATCCACGATAGTTTGGGTTCACAACTGACAGATTTGGTGATACTCACGCAAAAACTGGAAAAAACTCCCAAAGAAATCACAGACATCCAATTACAAAAATTAAAACAACTATCCCAGTCCGCACTCCAGTCTTTGCGTACCCAAGTCCAAGAAGAAGACCAAAGGGAATTATTCCAAGAATCGTTGTTAGACGGTTTGAAGTTATCCATTAAAAAAAGATATAAACTTGCTGGTCGTAACATCAATTTAGAATGGGTGGGTCAAGGTGAAGATCCTATCATCAAAATAGGAGATCCAGAGATGGCACATCATATCCTTCAGATCTTTAAAGAAATCACAACCAATGACTTGCGGTATGGAGAAGGGATCTCCACTTGGAAGATGGAACGAACGTCGGACCATCTCCAATTCCGATTTTCTACAGAATCACAAATCCCGGAGAATCCAGAAAAAAAATCGAAAAACCAGAACCATCAAGAGGAAAACATCTCTATATTGGGTATCGGCGAACGTGGATTATACCAAAGGATCAAAACCTTGGGCGGAGAAATCAAAATCATAGAATCTCCTTATCAAATTGATATGAAACTTCCGTTAGGAGTTTTTGATTTATGAAATCCATTTCTATTGGCATCATTGAGGACAATTTGGATTTTTTACATTCTCTCTGTGGAGTGTTAGAAGAGAATCCATCTCTGCATTTAAAAACTTGGAATTCTGCAGAAGAATTTTGGGCAGAGGACGCGGCTAAAGAATGGGATCTTTTGATTTTAGACATTGGCCTTCCTGGAATGAGTGGGATCGATGTACTCAAAACCTATCACACGACTGAGTCGAGAAAAAGCCTGGTGATTTCTTCCTTACAAACAGATGATGCTATCTTTTCTGCCCTTAGGAACGGGGCTTCCGGTTATATTTGGAAATCAGAATTAGATTCCCTACATGACACCATCCAAACCTTACTCGATGGGGGGAGTGTGATTTCTCCTTCTATCGCCGCAAAAGTTTTGTTAAGTTTTCGTAAACCCCAAACCAATCTAGATTCGGGAGTGGGGGTCGAAGTTCTCACACCCAGAGAAAGACAAATTTTGGAACTGATCGTGGAAGGGGATAGTCCCTACCAAATTGCTTCTCTTTTCGGAACTACCGTGGGTACGGTGCGCCAGCAGATCAAAACGATCTATAAAAAACTCCAGGTCAATACGAGAGTGCAGATGTTGAAAAAGGCCCGCCAGTTCGGCATTTTTTGAATGGGGAGCGGTTTAACATTTATACCATCTGGTAAATGGACAAGTGCCAGATTTTCCAGTATGATTCTAAGATCAACTCACCGAAACACATACAACTGCGAACTGAGTCCATGGATTGGGTCTCTGCCCTTTGGGTCAAACTAAGACTTGTTCTATGGTTCGGTGTGTACTTTGCTCTTGTATTTCTGATGAATTGGGTTTTATAAGGGCTGCCAAAACTGGTTCCCTTTGCGTTGGTTATCTTCTTTCCTTCCCCGTTCGATTTTTATACCATTTGGTAGATAGACAATTCCCTAATCCCCGATAGAATAGATCCTGTATGCCAGTCTTTCCTATTCTTTGATTGGTACTAGCGAACGATTTCCATTTGACAATCTATTTGCTCATGCAAACGCCATCGCGTGTGACCGCCGCGGTGGTGTTTTTTTATTTGTCTGTTAGGTGTTTGATTTCTTTTAGGAGAGTGGATTTTCCGCTCATCAGTTTTTTTTCCGATTCCAGAATGGATTCTTTTTTCCCGGGACGCATAAAAAACTGTTCTAAAACTACTTCTCTCAGAGTTTCTTCAAACCACATCCGAGTTTGATTTTCTCTGTTCTTCGCGTAATACCCGTTTGTTTTTGTGGTAGAGATATAATCTAAAACCAAGTTCCAGATTTCGTCGATTCCTTTTCCCCCAATCCCACTACAAGTGGTGGCTCTAGGTGTCCATTTGGATTCTGGGGCAGGGAAAAGATGGAGGGCTGATTCATATTCCACTCTGGCCCGCATGGCAAAGGGTTCATTTTGTCCATCGGCTTTATTGATGGCGATGAGGTCAGCCATCTCCATAATCCCACGTTTGATTCCTTGGAGTTCATCTCCCGCGCCGGCAAGCATGAGCAACAAAAAAAAGTCCACCATGGAATGGACTTGGGTTTCGGATTGTCCCACACCCACGGTTTCTATGATGATGGTATCAAATCCTGCTGCTTCACAGAGGTACATGGATTCTCTAGTTTTTCTTGCAACACCTCCCAAAGAACCACTGCTAGGTGATGGGCGTATGAAGGCATTTTCAGATTTGGAAAGAATTTCCATTCGAGTTTTGTCACCGAGAATGGAACCTTTCGTTCGTTGGCTACTGGGATCAATAGCAAGGACGGCCAGTTTATGATTTTGTTCTAGAAGATAACTTCCAAAACTTTCGATAAATGTGGACTTACCAACACCAGGCACTCCTGTGATTCCAATTCGGATGGAATTTCCCACCTTTGGCATCACCAGTTCCAAAACGGCTTGGGCTTTGTCATTATGTGCTTCTAAATTACTTTCTACAAGAGTGATGGCTTTGGATAGGTGAGTGCGGTTTCCCGAAAGAATGCCGTTTGCAAGTTCTTCCGCTGAGGTTTCTTTGCGGGTAAGTGTTTTTCTTTGGTCACGAATGTAGGGAGAAATGGCGGGAGCATCGGCGACACCTGGGTTTACGGAAAGTGCCGATTTTGGATTCGCAACTTCCGCATCCTCTTTCTTTTTGCCAATGTCCTCGTTCGGTGTTTCCATATGGTTTGAATTTCTATTGGGGAATCATCCGAAAAAACACCGATTGTTGTTTAGACAAATCGGTGTTTGGTGGAACGGTTTCCCAGTCCTATTTAGAACTTAAGCGGCTCTTCTTTCGCCGAGAAGGATGTTCAGAATTTGTTTGGCAGCTTCTGAGATCACAGTCCCTGGTCCAAAAATCGCTGTGGCCCCTGATTTGTAGAGGAAGTCGTAATCCTGTGCAGGAATTACCCCACCCACAACCACGAGTACATCTTCTGCTCCCAGTTTTTTCAGTTCTTCTATTACTTGTGGGACAAGGGTTTTGTGACCAGCAGCAAGAGAGGAAACTCCCAAAATATGGCAGTCATTCTCTACCACTTGTTTGGCGACTTCTGCTGGTGTTTGGAAAAGTGGCCCGATATCAACGTCAAAGCCCATATCCGCAAAACTAGTGGAGATCACTTTGGCACCACGGTCATGTCCATCTTGGCCCATTTTGGCAACCATGATCCGCGGACGGCGTCCTTCTAATTTAGCAAATTCGTCAGCAAGGTCTCTTGCTTCGATATACCCTTTGTCTTCGGAAATTTCAGAGGAATACACTCCAGAGATGGAACGAATCACAGCTTTGTACCTCCCAAATACTTTTTCCATGGCATAAGAAATTTCACCAAGAGAAGCTCTCTTTCGTGCTGCGTCTACTGCGAGTTCGAGAAGATTCCCTTCACCGGTTTCTGCACATTTAGTAATTGCGTTTAACGCAGCTTCTACGGCAGAACTATCCCGATCTTTTTTCATTTGTTCCAAACGTTTGATTTGGGCAATACGAACGGCAGTATTATCAATGTCTAAAATATCAAGAGGAGCTTCTTTATCCAAACGGAACCGGTTCACTCCTACAATCACATCCTTCCCAGAATCGATACGAGCCTGTTTCCTTGCAGATGCTTCTTCGATCCGCATCTTAGGAATTCCTGTTTCGATGGCTTCCGCCATGCCACCTAACTTTTGTACTTCGGTAATAAGGGCCCAAGCTTTTTGGACTAAATCATTTGTGAGTTTTTCTACATAGAAAGAACCACCCCAAGGGTCGATGACTCGGTGGATATTGGTTTCTTCTTGGAGATAAATTTGTGTATTTCTTGCAATCCTTGCCGAGAAGTCGGTAGGAAGGGCAATGGCTTCATCCAGTGCGTTTGTATGTAAGGACTGTGTATGACCTAGGGCAGCGGCCATCGCTTCGATACAAGTCCTTCCAACGTTGTTGAAGGGGTCTTGTTCGGTGAGAGACCAACCGGAAGTTTGGCAATGAGTTCTGAGCGCGAGTGACTTAGTGGATTTGGGTTGGAATTGTTTGACGATCTTTGCCCAAAGAAGCCTTCCCGCTCGCATCTTCGCGATCTCCATAAAATGGTTCATTCCAATTGCCCAGAAAAAAGATAGGCGAGGAGCAAACTCATCCACGGAAAGCCCAGAAGCAATTCCTGTTTTGATGTATTCCCATCCGTCTGCGAGAGTGTAAGCAAGTTCCAAGTCCGCAGTGGCACCCGCTTCTTGCATATGGTATCCAGAAATAGAAATCGAGTTAAACTTAGGCATGTACTTGGAAGTATAACCAAAGATATCGGCAATGATTTTCATGGAATGTTTTGGTGGGTAAATGTAAGTATTCCGCACCATAAACTCTTTCAAAATATCATTTTGGATGGTACCGGAGAGTTTGTCTTTGGAAACTCCTTGTTCTTCTGCCGCCACAATGTAGAAGGCAAGCACTGGAATGACGGCTCCATTCATGGTCATGGAAACAGACATTTGGTCCAGAGGGATTTGGTCGAAGAGGATCTTCATATCCAAAACCGAATCAATGGCCACACCGGCTTTCCCCACGTCTCCTACCACACGGTCATGATCAGAGTCGTAACCACGGTGGGTGGCAAGGTCAAAGGCAACAGAAAGTCCTTTCTGTCCAGCAGCTAAGTTTCTGCGATAAAAGGCATTGGATTCTTCCGCTGTGGAAAACCCAGCATATTGGCGCACCGTCCAGGGTTTGTTCACATACATAGTGGAATAAGGGCCACGTAGGTAAGGAGGAATTCCGGCAGCATAATTTAGATGTTCCATCCCTTCCAAATCAGCCTTCGCATAACGAGACTGTATGGAAATGCCTTCTGCCGTTTGCCAAAGGGAAATGGATTTTGGATCCGGTTTCCCTGAACTGAAAGAAAGAGGAGTATTTGCAAAATTAGGTTTGTTCATTTTATTTCCCGATCCATTTGGTTTGGGCTTTTTCCATAAATTCTACGATGTTTCGTTTCATATGGATGAAGTCGTCGATCCCGAGTGATTCGGCTTGGGTGATTAGATCTTTTGGATATCCTGCGAGGAGTTTCCAAGAGTTTGGAAGTTGGGATTTCATTTCCGCTGCAAACTCTGGTAAGTAAGTCGCATACTCTTCGTCAGACGAACAGAGGACAACAATTTCGCTCATCAGTTCTTTTGCCTTAGCGACCCCTTCTTTGACAGAAGCAAATCCTAAGTTGTCAGTGATTTCATAACCAAGGCAGCCGAGGAAATTGGAGCTAAATCCAGCGCGTGCTTTTCGCATGGTTAGATCCCCGATGGTGAGTAAAAATATTTTGGGAAGTTTTTTACCAGCTGCTACATGGGCATCCGTGAGATTTCTCCATTTGTCAAATTCGTAGGAAAGTCGAATGGGAACCAAACGAGCGTAAGTGGACTTATTCTCTGTGGTTTTCAGTTTTGAAGTTTCTTGCAAAGAAGATACGAGTTCTGGATGTCTTTCGGAAGGGAGTGGGTACTGGTTCGTTCCGAGTAAAATTTCTTTTTTGGTAGCGAGTGCGTCTCTTTTTTTGTCGGCTCGAGTTCCAATTTCACTTTGGATGAATCCTTTTTTTAAAGCCTCTCCAAACCCTCCGTCTTTTTCCAAAGCCTGGAATTTGGCCCAAGCTGACTCCGCCAATTTTTTAGTGAGGACTTCTAGATAATAAGATCCAGCTGCTGGGTCTTCCACTTTATCAAGGTAAGACTCATAACGGAGTAGGAGTTGTGAATTTCTAGCAATTCTTTTGCCTAACTCTTGTTGTGCGGAGTATTCGGAATCAAATGGCAATACAGAAACAAAATCAGCTCCACCCATTACGGCAGACATAGCCGCTGTGGTTCCGCGTAACATATTGACATAAGGGTCATAGGCTGTGAATTGAAAATTGGATGTCCTTGCTACAATCAGTGCGGGCAGTGATTCCCCAAGGCCTGGTTTGTAAGCATTTAGAATTTCTGACCAAAGGATGCGCGTGGCTCGAAGTTTTGATATTTCAGTGAAGTAGTCAGAACCAATGCCCATCCAAAACCAAATGTTGGAAGCTGCCTCTTCAATTTCTACACCGGCATCAATATGGCGGTTTAGATAATCTACACCCCAGGATAAAGAATAAGCGAGTTCTTGGCCTATGGAGGCACCTGCATCTCTTAAATAATAACTATGGATTCCTACTCCGGCAAACCCTTTGGTTCCCGAAAGAGAAGAGAATGTTTTACCGATTTTGTTTTCTTCGATTCCCAGTTCCCCATCTTTTAAAGCAGATCCATAAGGGTCAAAGTCACCAAGTACGATGTTATGCGAAGAAGTGAGTTTTTTAAGAGAGTCGGAAAAACCGGCAGTTTGATTTCCAAGAGAAACCACTAAAGGAAGATTTCCAGTAAGGTCTGCCAATCTTTCTAAGTCGGCAGAAGAAGTGATTTTTAATCCGGATGATTGTCCGTTCGCAAGTAGAACAGCAGCATCGGCTCCTTTTTTGGAAAGGTTCACAAGTTCGGATTCAGAGGTGATTGTTTCTGTGACATTCCAACCGTTTGTTCGTTTGTAAACTCGGGGGAGGTCTGCGATATCTTCCTTGCGGTAAAAGGGTTCGATTTTGAAACCCTCTTCTGTTTCCCAAGTGACTTTGTCCCAAGGGTTTCCTTTTAAATCTTTGAGGATTTGATTTTTCCAATCCTCAGTCGAAACTTCTGCGAAGTCTGAAAATAAAAATTCGTTCAATTTATTCCTCTACGATTTGGTAATCTTCCATGTATCCTGGAAAGTCGCCTAACCCTCGTGTGAAGGTGAACTTTGCAGGATAAACGACGAGACGTTTCCCTGATTGGATGAAAGTTCCCGACAACAATGTGAAAGGGGAGGCAACGATAAATGCTGCTGTCCCAAGGACGGTACCGGCAAGACCCATGGGGCGAGCTAATATCAAATCGATTAACATTTCGCCACCAGAGGGCACTTCTCTTGCGGACAAACTTTGGCTCCATAAGAGACAGATTAAGAAAAGGATGGACAAGGGTCGTGTTTGTTTCATAGGCTGATCACTCGGGCTTTCATCTGATGAAATCTCGAGAATGATATCCCTGTAAAGTAAGAAATATGGCTAAAGAAATTGTTTTGTTTGTTCTCTATTCTATTGTGCATCTTTTTGCGATCGCTACGATCACAAAACAGGATGTTTTTTATCTCCCATCAAAAATTATCCCGATCCTAATCCTCATAGTAGCACTGTTTCGTTACTTCCCGAGTTTGGAAAAACGTGGTAAATTGGTGGCTGTGGGTCTTGTGTTTTCGCTTTTTGGAGATAGTTTTCTTGCTCTCCCACAAGAAGGATTTTTTGTATTTGGACTTGGATCCTTTCTCATTGCCCAGTTGATTTACTCCTATGCTTTCACATTGGATTCCAAAATCAAACCTCTCCTAGCCATTCCTTTTTTATTGTTTGGTAGCTCTTTCTTCATTGTAATTGTGCCAAAATTAGGTGCCCTTCTCATTCCGGTAGGAATTTATATTTCTGCGATATGCCTTATGGGTTGGCGCGCCGCTGCAAGAAACTCTGTGACCAAACCATTTTATCTGGGTCTTCTTGGGGCATTGATATTTATCGTTTCAGATTCCATTATCGCATATTCTATGTTTCTAAAACCGGAAATGGACAGATTCACCGCGTCCATGGGAATTATGATAACCTATTATATTGCCCAAGTGCTCATTTACTCTGCCACAAAGTTGGAAGAGTTGGATGTTCGCTCAGTGAAAAATACTTGATTCACATAAAACTCGCGAGTATCGTATTTATGGTTTTGAATAACCAGGGAATGGGATTATGAAATCACTAAAAAAAACATCCTTTATCGAAGCAGTTGCTGCTGCCATTGAACATGAGGTTCAATGTTTTAACTTTTATCTTAAACTCTCAGAAAGTCTGCCAGAAGGTCAAATCAGAGAATTGTTCAGCCAACTAGCGTTAGATGGTGATGAGCATATTAAATTCATTAAAGAAATTTATAAAAGTGCTGAGGGGAAAGAACTTCCTAACCTAAAACAACTTTCCGAAATTGAAAAGTTTCATTCTTCCACAATCCAAAAGGTTATGGATAGGCTCGATCGAAACAAAAACGAAGAAGTCAAAGCAGATGAAAGAAAAGCGATCGAACTTGCCATCAGAGAAGGAGAGGACGCTCGTAATTTTTATGCAACCATTCGTAACAAGTTCCAAGATCCAAAAATCAATTTGTTATTCCAAAAGTTAGCAAACTTCAACGAGTCCAACAATTCACTTTTAGAAGCACAAGCAATGGCCATGGAACAGTCCACTCCTGCCGACCAAGTATTTTATTGGGAAGATGAGGATTTGATGGAACAAGTGAATCGTTCCCCTAAATCATCTGCAAAACCAAAAGTTACCAAACCAGCAGCGAAGCCAAAAACAGCGCAGGTAAAACCTTCGGCTAAAAAAACTTCTAAACCTGCCAAACCAGCAAACAAAAAGTCGGCGAAGAAAGCTGCTAAGAAGGCAGTGAAAAAAGCTGTAAAAAAAGCGGCAAAGAAATCCAAACCTGCTAAAAAGAAAGGTAAGAAAAAATAGTGAAATACCAAGTAACACATACATTTCCCGTTTCGGTAGATAAACTCCTTCATGCTAGAGAGGAAAGATACAAACATTTGGATCAGTTCCCTGATTTAAAAAATGTCACTCTATTGGAAGAAACAAAAGAGGGAAATATCATTCGTCAGAAACGTAAAGTGAGTTTGGAAGGATCTATGCCTGCCGTACTTTCGGCAGCCCTTAACGATCTTTCCCTTCTTGAAGAATCCACTTTTGACATTACTACCAACACTCACGAATTCAAAATCTCACCTCCAGGGAAAGACAATGTATTTGTGATCAAAGGGAAAAGTAAATACGAAGCAGATGGATCGGAATCCAAACGTACATATGATGTGGATGTGATTTCTAGTCTTCTTTTTGTTTCTCCTATTGTGGAGAAAGCAATCGAAGAAATTCACAAACATAGTTTGGAAAAAGACAGAAAATCCATCGCCAAATTTCTGGGGGTTGAATCCTAAGTAAGAAGTGAAGTCTTCTTCTCCTTCGTTTCTACGATCTGTATTGGAACTCAATTTGACGATCCTCATTATGGGGAACGTCACTTTGTTTGCCAAACTCCTTCCCTTTCCGGCAGTCACGATCATTTCTGGTCGGGCACTATTTTCCGTCATTTTACTTGGACTTTTCTTTTGGCTTCGTGGCAAGTCTGTTTCTTATCGCAGTTTTAAGGACTCTGCTTTTGTTTTTGGGATTGGAATTTTATTTGCTCTGCATTGGGTTACCTATTTTCACTCCATCCAGGTTTCGACTGTGGCTGTGGGAATGTTGTCCCTTTTCACCTATCCTGTGTTTTCTGCTATCTTAGAACCATTGTTTGGTGGGAAAAGGCCGGAACCTTTTGCTTTCTTTTTGGCCCTTTTTTCTTTTTTTGGACTTTTTCTCATAGTGCCGGATCTTTCTTGGGATAATCAAATGTTCCAAGGAGTGGTTTGGGGGGTTGTCTCTGCTGTTCTTTATGCCATTCGTAATTTACTCACCAAAGAAATGCATGTTCATTATCCGAGCGCCCAAATTCTTTTCACACAACTGATTGCAACTAGCATTGTTCTCCTTCCTTTTGCGGATGGTCTTTTTGTGATGCTCGCAGAACCCAAATACCTGGTATTCCAAGTGGTTCTTGCGGGAGTGTTTACTTCACTTGCTCATACCATTTGGATTCGGAGTTTATCGAACTTGTCTGTGACCACTGCCGGAACTTTGTCAACACTTAGTCCGATTTACGGAAGTTTGGCGGCCTGGTATTTTCTAGGAGAAGTGCCACCCGATAGACTTTGGTTAGGTGGTGGAGTGATTTTGTTTTGTGCGATTTTGGAAGTGTTTCGAAAACAGGCGGAGAGTGGAAAGAGGGAAGAGGTGGGCTAGGTGAGAGGAATCGTTTTTCGTTTGGGAAAGTGATGATGGGCTTCGGAAGGTGCTAAGTTTTAATTTTGTAATCTTATATTTAAACTTTAAACAGGTTTTGTAGAAACTTTCCTTTTAAAGTTTTGTAAATGGAAAAGTCTGAATCAATACTGACAATTCGTTCGATTCCTTGTTTTTCTGAAATACACATTAGGGAAGCATCTGCTAAATCCATTGGTAAATCAGAGTATTTTCTCATCCGATTTTTAATGTATTTGAGATCTTCAATACTTAAATCGATAACCTGAATACTTCCTCTTTCAATCCATTCAAGGAAGTCAGATTGAGCTTCAACAGAAAAAGAGAGTAGGTAAATTACTTCGGTGATTACAGGCCAAGACGATATTAATTCACCTCTGTAAGATTTAAGAAATTTTAAAGTGGCTTTATGAAATTTATCTTTTGAATTAAATAGAGCAATGATTGGGCCAGAATCAATGAGAGCTACGTTTTTCATTTTTTTTCCCAATCGCTTGGCGGATGTATTCTTTTCGTTTCTCTGCTAAATCAGTAATACCAGAATTATGTTTTCCGAATAAATCTAAACCTAGTTCAAATGGAGTTTTGTTATCGCTTCGATTTTTAAAATATTCCAGAATAGAATCTCTTACGACTTCTGTACGGCTTTTCCCCTCGGATTTTGCAAAGGCATCTAATTTTCTTTCTAAATCAGGCGGAAGACGCAAACTAATCATATATAAAATGTATCACAATTGTGTATTACAGTCAAGTTTTGTTTTCCCCATTACTGGAATCCATACCGAAGGATGACTCCGCCTGTGGTAAGGGCTCGAGTTTCGATGAGATTTAAATTCTTCTCTGGGATTCCTTCTTGGAATAGAAGTTTTCCTTTCCCTAAAAATACGGGAGCTACACACAATCGGATTTCATCAAATAGGTTTGCTTTGAGTAAAGATTCAGAAAGGTTTCCACTGCCGAATACAAACATATCTCCATTCCCTTCCTGTTTCCATTTTGGGATTTCAAGAACTGCATCTTTTACAATGATTGAATTGTTCCAGTTTGCCGTTTGGAGAGTTCGGGAACAGACAAGTTTTTGGATTCTGTTCATATACTTGGCAACGTCTCCTTCGTCTTCGTTCGCATTTGTCCAATAATCGGCCATACCTTTATATGTAGTGGCACCAAACACGAGGCAGTCGGCTGAGTTCAATTGGATGAGGCTGAATTCTTCAAGTTCTTTTCCGTAAACTTGTCCGTGAAAACTAAGATCCCAACTTTTTTCACCTTCGAAATATCCATCTAGGGTGACTACGTTCCACATGATTAATTTTCTCATCTGATTTTCCTGGTTCTATGTTTTTGTGAATTTGAATTTTACTAGTATCATGATGATTCTATATGATTAACAATCATTTAATGCTACAATTAGAATGTGAGTCCAGCGGAAATTAAAACTTGAGAAAAAGTTGCATTTTTAGGGTACGATTGGTTCAGACTTTGGCTTAGGAGTAAATCCTGGTATTGTTTGGGTAACGATCCTTCGTAATAATTTGGATTAAATGTTACGTTATGATTTGTTCTGCCTGCTTCGATGTACCCACATTGTAGTTCCAATGCAAACAAAAAGTAATCCCAAATTTCCGTTTTATAACCGAGTCCGATCGAACTAAAAACGCGGTCAGAGAAAGATGTGTTATGTAAGTAAGGTTCCAGGTTGGTATTGTTTTGAGAATAATTTGTATAATTTTCTCTTTTTACAGTGAATCCTTTTTCTAAACCTAAATTCAGGCTGGCAAAGATGGAAGTTGCTATATAGTATTGAATGTTGAAAGCAAAAGTCTCGCCCTGTTTGGTCCGTGAAAATTCATAGATGGCATTGGTTCTATTAGGATTCGAATAGTACTGCCCATAGGACTCATCTTTGCCTTTCCCAATCCCATAGATAAATCCTAAATAAATGTTTTTAAACGGTGAATAAAGGATCTGTAGATTGAAGGAACTTGGTATTTCTCTGTTTTGATTCCCTTTATCTGATTGTATGATCCAAGGAGTAAAGAGAATTTGTGTTTTTTTCCGTTCGATTTCTTCTGCGAATGTATCTTTTGCAATGAAACAGAAAAATATTAAAATGATCCATTGTTTCTGTTTACTGAAATTCATTTTTTAGATGGTTCCAACGTAATGCCAACTTTCATAATACCGTTACAAAAACAATATAGAAGGTATTTTTTATATATTTCAATGAAAAACATTCTCCACTGAAAAATATTATTAGGCATTTCAATTTCGTTAGGTGGCGGCTGGTTCCTGTTTTGTGTGGAGATCCTTTGTATCAGGAACATCATTCTAAAGATTCCTGAGAAATATAAAAATAAATCCAAACAACATAGAAAGATTTGACAATCTTTTCCAATTTTGGTATCTAATCTCTCCTTGTAGAAATAATATATTTCTGCAAAGGAGCATGTTTTGAAGAAAATTACGTTTCTGTTTGCGTTTGCACTTTCTGCCTTTGTATTCCATTGCCAGTCGGGAGATAAAACTTCTGCGGAAGAGGCGAAAACGATCTTAGAAGGAAATTGGGTTCTAACAAACAATTGTGTCACTGACCCAAGTCCAAATCCCAATGCTTGGCTCATCATTAGCAACGGTCGGGATATCAAATCTTGCTATAAAAAAACAAACTCTGTGGTCAAAGGGCAGATCACAGGTTCCGAAGGAAACTATCGTATCAATTGGCAAGAAGGTCCTGCTTCGACGGCTCAGTATCCAGTGGGAGGTCCTTTGAATCTTTTTGGAATGACCACCGAAGGAGCGACTGTTTGTTATACTCGGATTAAAAATCCTAAAAATAACCCACCTGCTTTTTGTAAGTGATGGAATGTCTGAATTAGAGTTATTTTAGTAAAATAAAACTGAAAACCTTCCATTCCGCCGACGGTAATGGCAGCGGAAATTCTTTCTGGTTGGAAAGTATAAAATGGTATAAAATTCCTCCAGAAAGATGGACGTAGTCATGATTCGCATAATAGAAGCTAAAGTATGAATTTTGTGATTTTAAACAATGGGATCCAAATCGAAGACGGGGGAGTTTCGATTGCATTTATTGCAATCAAAGTCTTTCTCCTCTTGGTTGGATCTATATTTATTTTATTTGCTCTTCCGAGCCTGATAAAGAAAAAACCGGTGGAAGATCCCAATTTCAACCACCCCTTTATCATGTTTGTGAGTGGGATTTTTTGGTTTACCGTTGGCCTTCTCATACCGCTCGGAACCGAAAAAACTTCTATTTTTTTAGATAGAGTCTCTCGGAAAATAACGATTACCAAAGAATCTACAAACCTCCAAATTCCTTTTTCCGAATTTCAATTTTTCATTGTTCTCCCCGATTCTGCTTTTGTGGAAGAGGAAGAAGATACGAAACCGAAACCTGATTCCGAAACAAAACATATCAGTTTACTCACTTCTTATGGTTTTGAATTAGAACTTGGATCGTTTGAATCAAACAAACAAAATCAAAATGTAAAAGCACTGGTGACTTTACTTGGACTTCCTGTATTGAATTCAATTTCCGAAATTCCCAAGGGGATTGCAGAAAGATCGAAACAAAGGAAATTAGATTTTAATACTCGGGAAAGGAAAATCCAAACAGAATGGGACTGGGTGCCTGTTCCTAGTATTCTTTATCTTTTAGGTTCTGCGATTGTATTTCTGTATGGGGTTTGTTTGGTGTATTATTTTTTAAGGTTAGCACCGGCAAAAAAATTCCCTTCGTTCACACAAATTCTTTGGGGTGTGGTGTTTATATTTTTCTCAGGTTTTATCCTTTATATCACTATTATCTATGGATGGGGGAGGAACAGAGTTTCTATTGGCAAGGAAAGATTGGATCGGGAGTTTTCTGTTTTTGGTTATCCGCTCAGTGTTCAATCAGTTCCAAAAAAATCTTTTGGAAGTTTGTATCTAAGCTATCCTTTGGGAAAAGATGACCAATGTATTTTGTATCTTGTCCTTCAATCCGAAAAATTTGAAAACCAGTGGGTTAGAATTTATGAAACCAAATGGGAAAATATGTATCGGTTTGACGAACCCAATTTGTTTTTTAAGATGAAAGTTTGTGACCTAACACTAACAAAACGATTGCAACTGATGAAAGACATCCATGAGTTTTCGTTAACAGAAGGTAATGACAGAAATTTTTTCCCTTCAGAAAGCAAGAAGGAGAAAACACCAAACTCATACTAGGGTTTTGTGGATAGAATCCAATTTTTCTAAAAGCGCCACCGATTACACCGGAAATCCTTTCTGGTGGAAGTGTCCTTTTTGATATAACAAATCTTTCCAGAAAGATTGGAGTGGAAAGCGGGATCGCCTAATGGATACATGCGAGTAGGGAGTTCCATTGGCGAGGCGCCCGAATTGACTTTCCAAAAATCTAAATTATTAAATCAAATTCATTCGTGTAGGTGGTGGATGACCTGAATTAATTTTTCTTGTACTTCTTTTGCTATTTTTTCCAACTCTGGATTTTGGACTAATTTTGTCATAGTCATAGGATCAAAAATAGAAACTTTGGTTTCGCCATTTTTTTCTTCGGTTACCACAACATTGCAGGGGAGTAACAATCCTATATCATCGGTTGTTTGGAGGGCTTTGTGCGCAAAACCTGGGTTACATGCTCCGAGGATGGTGTAACGTTTGAAATCGACTCCGATTTTTTCTTTGAGGGTGTTTTTGACGTCGATAGTGGTCAGAACCCCGAACCCTTCCTTTTTTAAGGCTTCGGTAGTGTCGGTAATGGTGGCTTCAAAACTTTTTTTTCTGTGAACAGTGAGTCCTAACATAAATCCTCCGCAAGGTGCATACCCCATAGGGTATGGCTCGCAAAAGGAACTGGCAAGAGAATTTTGGTTAGTTCAGAAAAAAGATCATTCTTTTTTGGGGAGTTTTTGCATCTCTTCCACGCTGGGAAGCTGCGTTGACATATGACGGATTTCCCCAGAAGAATTGAGTAGAAAGTATTGGGGAATGGGATCTGTTTTTAAGGAACCAAATCGGTCATCCAAAATCAGTGTTTGGAATTCTTGGTCCCGAGGAGTGTAGTTGAGTAAAACATAAGCGCCAAGGTCTGGTTTTCCTTCTCCGCATTCCAATCCTTGTAACATCTCACAACGTGATTTGGTGACGGCAAGGAGGATGAGTTTTCCCTCACGAGAAGCTTGTCCAAAAGCAAACGATTTGTTATGACCCCAATGGATTTCTTCACTTGCCATCTCGTTGATTTTGATATAACCAAAAACGAGTAATAAAATGAAAAGTGGCATGGATAAAAAACCAAGCAGGTAAAAAACGCGGGAATATTTCTGCATACAAGGCAATGGAACCGAAACACCCAGTTCCCGCCAAGTTGAATTTTTAATTGCTTACAAACAAAGAAACATTAAAAAAAACTACACCTTCTTATTCCTATATCAAATCTGGTTTAAAGAGAGAAACCTTAGGAGAAATCAATGGAGATTTGGTATACCGAAAAATTGGAATTAGAAAAAGGCCGCGCTGTGAGTTACCGGGTAACAAAAACAATCGAAAGCCTACAATCTCCGTTCCAAAAAATCGATATTTTTGAAACACAATCCTTTGGACGAATGTTTACACTTGACGGTGTAACAATGGTTACCAATAAAGATGAACATTCTTATCATGAAATGATTGCACATATTCCAATGATGAGCCATCCTAACCCAGAATCAGTTTTGGTGATCGGTGGGGGAGACGGGGGAACTGTTCGTGAAGTTTTAAAACACCCCTCTGTCAAAGAAGTTGTGTTATGCGAGATTGACAAAGCAGTTGTAGATATTAGTTATAAATATTTTCCTGAATGTGCGGATGCTATGAAAGATCCAAAAGTGATCCATTATTATGATGACGGTGCTAAATTTGCGCGAGACAACAAAGGTCGTTTTGATGTGATCCTCGTGGATTCAAGTGATCCTGTTGGTCCTGCGGAAGTTTTATTTAAGGAACCATTTTTCAGAGATATGGCAAGTGCATTAAAACCTACAGGAATCATTGCGACACAAGCAGAATCTTTTTGGTATCATGGCGATGTGATTTCCTCACTTTTTGATTTTATCCCGAAAATTTTTCCTGAGTATGGTTACTATTACACGACGATTCCTACTTATCCTTCTGGAATCATTGGATTTACTTTTTTATCGAATGCGATTGATCCATATTCGGTAACACCAGATCCGAAACGTGTTCCTAAAGGACTCAAATACTATAGTCCAGAAATTCACAAGGCTGCTTTTGTACTTCCCGAATTTGCAAAAGCTTATATCAAAAGAAAAGGTTAAAACTTTGTGAAACGGATTTCTGTTCTCTACTTCTTTGTTTTAGTTTCTTTGGCCTTAAGACCTGATCTTCTTTTGGCTAGGGAAACGAAAGCCACAAAATTGGAATTAGAGGCGGAATCCTATGAGGAACGTGGGTTCCCTAAAAAAGCAGCTGAACTTCGCACTAAAATCAAAGGACTTCGCGAAAACCAGTTTCGCAAAAAAAACCACGAACCCGATTATCCCATCACTTCGAATCTCCCTGCTACCAATAATGGATCCTTAGAATTCAATCAAGGAACTTGGGAAATTGGATTCAGGCTTATGGGGCAGGGTGGTTTTTTCACTTCTGGAAACGATTGGGCAAACGATGATGGACGAGTAACATTTCAAGCAGGAACTCCGTATTTTCCTCGTTCGGCGATGGGTTATCAGAATATCCGATCCCTTCCTTTTACTTATGATATAGAAAAACAAAAGGGATCCAGTTCCTTTTCCCCGAAAGTGGCATACAAACACAAATCTGCAAAATGGGGATTGGAATATGTTTATTTCCAATTTCAGACTTCAAATGATTATCTTTCTTATGGATTTATTGGTGGAGCACAGTCTGCCTACCATTCCGATCGGCTAAATAGCGCTGAACATAAATTAGTTGTTAAGATTTACGAAGAGTATTCAAAGGATTTTGGATATAGTTGGGATTTTGGAATTCGAACAGGAGCTTTTCAAACCAATTCTGTTTTTTCCTCACAATCATTGGGACAAACTGGTATTATGCGAGATACCATGCAATACATAGCACCGAGTGCTGGATTTCGGTTTTATCATAGGGTTCAGGATGATTTTTCTTATGATATAGGAGGGGATATGTTTGTGACTCCTCTAGGTAGACTGAATTATCGAAGGGATATCATGACTGGAAACGGAGGTCTTTCTCGATTTGCAGAATCCCAAGTGTCGAGAGGAGAAGCGTATTCTTTATTTTCAGAAAAACCACTCCAGACATCAGTTGTAGGAATCGATATTTTGGCCCAGGCCAATTGGCAACCTCTCACACATCATAAATTTCAAATAGGAATTCAAGCAATCCAATACATTTGGAGAGCGAATGAATCTTCTGCACCAGGGATTCGGTCGTTGAATGAGGAGTCCTTTCTTTCAGGGGTTCGGGATTATTATTTAAGTTCTGCATTCTATGAAGCAGATGGAACAGACAAACGTTCTTCTCGGATTTACGCCATTTCGAATATTTTCATTGGGTATACTTATGTTTTTTAAACTAAGGTTTCATTTTATCATTATTGTTTTCGTTTCGTTTTTTGTATCTAGTTGTGGGATTTCCCTTCGAGTGTATAGGCCCTTTCCCAAAGAATCTCCCTTTGAATTTGTCAAAAAAATGGATCATATTGAAATCAAAGTCAAAGAGGAAAACCGAATGAAAATGGGGGTTTATGATGGGTATTTTGCCAATCCAGAAGGACTCCCCAATGAATACGGTCCTTTGTCCTATTTGATTCGTAAGGAACTTTCCATTCGAGGGAATCGGTTTCCTTTGTTACTTGGTCGTGGTGGTAAAATTTTTGTCGATGAATACCAGTTAGTTTCTCTCGACAGATGTTCTAAAAATTTAACTTTTGTGCGGATGAAAGCGCGAATCCAAATCCAAGGCCAATCCGAAGAAGAGTTTTCTTATTATGATGAAATTGATTCTCGAGTGACCAATTGTTATTTAACAGGGAGTATTCTTTTCGTTGTTCCTTTGATTTGGTACGTTCCTTATAATGGATTTCGTGGGAATCGGGAAGATCAATTGAACCAATTGGGAAGAAATTCTTTAACAGAATTTTTTACTCGTTTGGAAACTCTTTCCGGGTATAACGAAAGTTCTCCTGCAGATCCAACTCTGGAACCTGAACCACCGGCACCAACCATCAAACAAAAACAAACGCCCACAAAACAAGAACCAGTTGACCCTAAACTCAAGGAAATCATGGAAAGTTTATGAAGTTTTTTTCCTTTGTTTTATTTCTTGGACTTGGGTTTGGTATCACCAACTGTTATTCATTGGAAAAACCATATAACTATGGAAATCCATATCTCCCTAGTCCTGAATTTACAGAAGATGATCCACAATTTGAAGAAGGGGAACCAGTTTGGATTTTAGACCAAACTGGAAATTGGATTTTTTCGCTTCCTTCCAAACTCGTACTTTGGAATCTAAAAGCAGACAACCATCATATTTCTAAAGAAACAAAAGAGTATTTGATTCGTTATATCAAAGAAAACAATTTACGAGATGTTAAAGTCCGTTTCAATCAATATGCCCCGCTTTCGGAATGGAAACGCCTGCCCAAAAATAAAAATATCAATCCTGTGGTTCGTTATTTTTTTGGATCCATATCTTTAATCGCATATACTTTCCTTCCAGGGCGGTTACTCGCAGGAACTGTTGGTGGAGACCATTACAATTCATTTACCAACACCATTAATGTTTATTCTGATTTACCTCCTGTAGTCATCCATGAAGGAGGCCATGCAAAAGATTTTGCACAAAGAGAAAAAAGAACTCTTTATGCAGCAGTTTATGCACTACCTGTGATTGGAGCTTTGTATCATGAAGCAAGAGCTTCGGATGACGCTCTCAATTATTTTGCAGAAAAATATGACAGAGAACAATTGGAATCCTCTTATGAGTTACTCACACCAGCTTACTCTACTTATGTGGGAGGAGCGATTGGAGATGTAGTGGCCAATCCTATCACTGCCGTCACAGTGATTCCCGGTCATATTTATGGTCGTTATAAAAAACGAGATATTGACTTGGAATTAGAAAAACGAAAACAAAAGATCCAATTTAAGGAACCCAAGTGAATTCCAAATCCAACTTCATTCAAAAATTCGATTCGCGTAGAGATACCTTAAAATCTTTACTTTGTATTGGTCTAGATCCCGAATTAGAAAAATTACCAAAGGTAAGTTTGGATTCAAAAGCTCCGCTAGTTCATTTTACTGAAACCATCATTCGATACACACACACCTACGCAGCGGCTTGGAAACCCAATGTTGCTTTTTTTGAAAGGTTGGGGGCAGAGGGTTATTTTGCTTTAGAACATATGGTTCGGTTGATGAGGGAAGTTTCTCCGGAAGTTCCGGTTGTGATGGATGCCAAACGCGGTGACCTTGCCAATACTTCCAAAGAATATGCTAAGTATTTTTTTCAAACCTTGGGAGTGGATGCCCTCACAGTCAATCCCTATATGGGTCGAGATAGTCTAGTTCCGTATTTGGATCTTGGTGGTTATATTTTTGTACTGGGGCTTACATCAAATCCTAGTTCAAAGGATTTTCAAAAACAAAAACTTACGGGAAAAGATCTTTATTTGTATGAAGAGGTGAGTGACCAAATGGCAAGGCTTGGGGAAGAGTATCCAAACCAAGTGGGACTTGTCGTTGGGGGAACCCATCCATCAGAGATCCAGTCCTTACGTGCCCGTCATCCCGAATTGTGTTTTCTCATCCCAGGATTCGGAGCCCAAGGGGGAGACCTAGAATCCATCATCCAAGCCTCTGGAAATCGTTCTCTCATCAATTCTTCGCGGGGAATCACTCTTAGTTCTTTGGAAGAAAATTTCGGACAAACTGCACAAAAGAAAGCAGAAGAAGTCCACCAACAAATGAACCAACTCTTTCTCTAACGGTCTAATGACCGAAAGGGAAACAAGTGAAAGAAAAATTAGCCATCGTTGGTACAGGAATTGCCGGCCTCGGTTCCGCATACTTTTTAAAAAATGATTTTGATTTAACCATCTTTGACAGTGCTGATTATATCGGTGGTCATACCAATACAGTGATGGTAGAGGAAGATGGGATACATATTCCTATCGATACTGGTTTTATTGTATTCAATCATGTAACCTATCCAAACTTACTTAGACTTTTCCAAACATTAAATGTTCCGACTAAAAAATCGGATATGTCCTTTAGTGTACAACATGATCCCACCAAATTAGAGTTTTGCGGATCTGGACTCTCAGGGTTGTTTGCTCAGAAAAAAAATCTTTTCCGACCTCGGTATTTGAAGATGTTACTCGAGATTGACCGGTTTAACAAAACAGCTCCTAAAATTTTGGACGATCCCAAATATGATACTTGGAATTTGGGTCAGTACATGGAGGTGTTTCGGTATGGAAAAGACATCTTAAATTATTATTTAATCCCCATGAGTTCGGCGGTTTGGTCCACACCTCCTGATTTGATGTTGGAATTTCCAGCTAAGTCACTCATTCGTTTCTTTTACAATCATGGATTTTTGGGGCTGAATACCCAACACCAATGGTATACGGTTGATGGCGGGTCTCATGAATATGCCAAAAGAATTATCCCACCGATCAAAGATAAATTTCGACTCAACACTCCAGTCAAACAAGTAAACCGTACGAATAATGGTAAGGTAGAACTTGTGTTTGGTGAAGGGAAAAAGGAAATCTTTGATAAGGTAGTACTTGCCACACATGGCCATATTTCTGCGAAATTACTAGGAAATCCTACAAAATTAGAGAATGAACTCCTCCCTCTTTACAAATACCAACACAACACAGCCACCTTACATACGGATGCGAGTGATATGCCAAAAGTATCCTCTTGTTGGTCGAGTTGGAATTATAAGATTGTAGAAGGAGAAAACGGAAAACAAAATCCTTATACGATTTATTGGATGAATCGTTTGCAAAATGTTTCTAAAAAACAAAATTATTTTGTGACCATCAACGATCCTGACCGAGTGGCCAAGGACAAAATCATTCAGAAAATTGATTATGAACACCCACTTTTTTCTGTGGAGGCCGCTCTTGGGCAAAACCGTTTGTTTGAACTCAATCAAAATGGGCCTATCTATTATGCAGGTGCTTACTTTCGGTATGGATTTCATGAAGATGGATTTTTATCAGCGGTGAATGTTTCCCGTGACATTCTGAAAAGGGATCCATGGACTTAAAATCTTGTATGTACGAGGCGGACGTGTTTCATACACGGACGGCTCCGAAACCAAACAAATTCCAATACCGGATTTTTAATTTTTATTTGGATCTTTTGGAAATAGACCAGTTGTCCCACAAGAGTTTTTGGTTTTCACGCAATCGTTTCAATCTGTTTTCTTTTTATGATAAGGATCATATCCAATTTGAAAAAGGAACAGTTTATGAAAACGTTAAGTCTTTTCTCGAAGCCTCTGGGGTGAAGGATATTGGAAAGATATTTCTACTCACGAACCTTCGTGTTCTTGGTTATGTGTTCAACCCTGTGAGTTTTTATTTTTGTTATGACAAATTAGGACAACCACTTGTATCGATTGCAGAAGTGGGGAATACTTTCGGTGAAATCAAACCCTATGTGGGTTATTTCAAAAAAGCCAAGGGAACCATTGCGGATCCAGAAGTTTATATCAGAGAACCAAAGAACTTTTATGTCTCACCTTTTATCAGTTTGGATTCTGAATTTGAATTCCGATTGAACATTCCCGGTGATCAATTGCAGATTGGTGTCGACTCTTTCGAAAATGGAAAACGAATTTTAACCACTTCCTTTCTTGGAAAAAAAATTCCATTCCAATCAAAATACTTATTAAAACTTTTTACCCAATTTCCATTCATCACCGTCAAAATAATAACATTGATTCATTGGCAAGCCTTCAAACTTTGGATCAAAAAAATTCCATACATTTCGAAACACCAAAACTTAGAGAAACAAACAGGAGTTCCCCTTGGAAAAATCACAGAACCAGTCCCTCTTACAAGACACGATTGATTCAAAACTTTTTACCGAATTAAAGAACAAGTCTACCATAGAACAATTTCCGATTTTCAGGAAGATATTTTTTAAAGCCATGAGTTCCATGAAACGAGGATCACTTCGAATGATCCTCCCAGATGGAGAACAAATTACTTTAGGGGATCCTAATGCCAATGTAGATTCAAAGTTTCATTCGGCTCTTATCCATGTAAAAAATCCTGTTTTCTTCAAGAAATCAGTGTTACACGGTGATATTGGATTTTCCGAATCTTATTTAACGGGAGATTGGGAAACAGATTCCATTGAAAATGTAATTTCTTGGTTTATATTGAATGTGGAGGAAAGTCCCAGTCTATCTGGTGCTAAGAAAAAACTTTTCCACTTAGATTTATTCAACTTAGGTAATAAATTTTTACATTTTTTAAGGAAAAACACTCTTACAGGAAGTAAAAAGAATATTGTAGAACATTATGATTTAGGAAACAAATTTTATAAACTGTTTCTCGATCCATCTATGACTTATAGTTCTGCTTATTTTGAATCTTTGGAAGATAGTTTGGAAAAAGCCCAAACAAAAAAAGTGGATAAACTTTGCCAAAAATTAAAATTAAATTCAAACGATCATCTTTTAGAGATTGGAAGTGGTTGGGGATTTTTATCCATCCATGCAGCTAAAAATTATGGATGCCGTGTGACTACTGTTACACTTTCCGAAGAACAGTATAATTTTGCCAAAGAAAGAATTCAAAAAGAAGGTCTCTCTGACAAAATCGAAATTCGCATTCAAGATTATCGAAAGATAGAAGGACAATTTACTAAAATTGTTTCTGTGGAAATGTTGGAAGCGGTAGGGGATGCATTTTACGAAACCTTCTTTCAAAAATGCCAGGATTTACTCACAAGAGATGGGATTATGGCCTTACAAGTCATCACCTGTCCTGATTCTAGGTTTACCTCTTTTAAAAATGGAATCGATTTCATTCAGAAACATATTTTCCCCGGTTCTCTTTTGCCTTCGATTGGTCGAATGAACCAAGCCATAGGTCGTACAGGGGATATGTATTTATTCCATTTGGAAGATTTAGGTCTTAGTTATGCGAAGACTCTTCGTCTTTGGTTAAAGGCTTTTGAAGAAAATTTGACAGAGGTAAGAAACCAAGGATATAGCGAAACTTTTATCAGGAAGTGGAGATATTATTTAGCATATTGTGCGGCTGCCTTCCAGATGCGAAACATCAGCGTGGTTCAGTCTGTGTATGTTAGGCCAAACAATCTAAATCTTTAAATTCGTACTAAACCTGACTACTGGTAGGGAATCCCTCCAGTAGTTCCCCTCCAAAAAACATCTTGCCAAAGGAAACCCTAGTTCTTACTACTCTGTCTATGAGAGAAACCCAGTCCGTATTTACCTTTGACGAACCAATAGAACGATTGTGGTCGGGTGTTACCGTCTACGAAGTGTTAGTACATTGGTTGGCAGATGAGGTAAGAGGTCGGCCAAAGGTTGGTGGCGATTTTTCGTGGACTTGGAAATTGGGATTGGAAGGTGATTTCACCACTCATGGAATTTATAAAAAGATCGAACCATTAAAAGAATTAATTATGGAATGGAAAGATCATCCTGCAGATCCCTCAGGAGCAATTTATTTACAATTATTATTTGAATCAAAAGGTCCCAATTCGTCTCAGCTAACAATAATTAATGGGGGATTCCCGGATGGAGATGCTTCGGATGTATGGCTTGACGGTGCCAAAGAGGCATGGGATGGACAAGCATTACATCTAAAAGACTTTCTAAAACAAAATCCTGACATCACCAAATTTTTTAAAAAGGCTTGATCTCTAGACCCTTTCCAAAATCCTGGTAAAAGTAGGGTTGTTAAGGAGGGTTGGAAGATGGAATATCCCGAATTGGAAATCTATTTCCAAAAATTAACTGATGTAACAGACCGTATTGCTATGATGAATAATCATTTTGATGCGACACCTGAGATCGACATACCACAGTTAGCTGATTTTTCCGCTGACATTCAGTCAAAGGACTGGGAGAATACGGATAGAGAGTATTACGAACTTTTTACTAGTTATTTTACCTTCCATGTGAAAACTGTGGAAGAAATTATCCAAGAAGCTCGTGAGATTCTGAACCCAGAAAATCGAGAATATGTAAAAAAATTAGTAAGCCATGTCAGAAACGCTGATGACTGGTTCGTAAATCTAAAAAAGAAACGTAAACTCGCTCGCATCCAAGTCGCTTAAAGTATTTTCTCCCTCGATCGAAACCTCGGGGGAGTCACCTCAATTCGCTTTACAATTTAATCCATTTCCTTTCTCCTTTCAGATATGTCCAAGGCACGGTTCTTATTTTACCCGGTTATCCTGTTACTATTTTTGTTTGTTGTTGATTCGATATTTCGAATCCCATATATCCAAACAATCACAAAGATTGATTTAACGGCAGTTAACTATAAGGCCAAATCGGACTTTTTAGAAAAACTGATCTCTGAAAAACCAGGAGTCAATTCTCCCAAAACCAAAAAAATCATGTTAATTTTGGGTTCTTCGCGCCTCCTTTATTTTGATCATGATGAGTTGGTTTCTTTTTATCCAGATTGGGATATATACAATCTCTCTTCAGCAGTGACAACACCTGCGTATTACGACTTCCAACTCACAAAAATTTTGAACGCAGGTATCAAACCAGATTTGGTCATTATGGAAACAGATCCAAATCAGTTTAACCAAAACTCTGTATTCAAAAGTTCTAATCTCACTTATAGTTTTGATTTGTCTTATGTTTTGTCTAACTTGAGTTTATTTGGAAAAGACCATGTGTCTTTTTATTTAGGCCGCAAACTCTTCGCAGTGGGAACTTACAAACCTTATATTGATCAAATGTGGAAAAATTACAAAAATCCATATTTGGATAATGCGATCGGTATGCACAAGGCAACTTATGATTATATATTAACTCATAATGGGAATGGACTTTCTCCCATAGACAACTATATGGAAAAGGATTCTAATTCCTTACAAATGACAAGTCATAGAACATTGGATTGGTTATTCGCCTCTTATGTACGTAGTCCTATGCAGTTTGGTTTTTATGAAAAAATTTTAGACCGGTTGCAGACAGAAAAGATAAAAACTGTTATTATTTGGCCACTTTCTTCACCAGATTTTGAATCACTTATGGAAAAAGAGGACCTAGTAAAAACCTGGGAAAAAGAAATTGATACTCTAACTGCCAGTAAAAACTTTTCAATTTTAAAATTGAAAAACGATCCATCATATACCTGTAATGCGTTCGCTGACGGAGGCCACGTAGCAAAGGACTGTTATCGTAGTTTGATGCGTTCTATTCTATTGGAATACTTTCGAAAGTACGAACGTCATCATCTGTAAACTCTATCCCGCAAATGGGTATAGGCCCAGTAGATGATTCTATTATGGATTTGAGGGAACGAGGTTTTTTCGGAATGGTAATGCCACCTTCGTTTGTTTGTACGTATTTGACATTTGTGCTGAGCCCTGTAGGAGAATCCGCCCAAAAAAAGATTCCTTTGCTTGGTGCTGTAGTGACTCTTCCGTAATTCTTTCTGGAAGTTCCAGCTGTAATTGTTGGTGTTCCTGAATTATAAAAGTTAGATGATCCTTGTTTGATCGTACCTCGCGCTGTGATTGGTGTGACGGGATAGATTGTACCAATACGTGCAAGAGTCGTTGGTAAAGGATATCTAACAAGTGCACCAGATAAATTGATTGTTGTGGGGGAAGCCCCGTCACTTGTTACCTGTTCTACGTTTGTTAGATTAGCGATCTGAAAACTTTGGGCACTGAGTAAAGTAAAGGTTCTAAAGAATACATCAGAATTTGTGGAACCAAGTAGGCTTGCGTCAAAATTGGGAGCATAAGTGGTATTTCTAAATATATTGATTAAATTCCCTGTGGTGTTTGCCCTTGTCCCCGATTCTCCAACCACTGTTTCTTTGATGAAGTTTTGTCTTTGGGTCTCGTTTGTTCCTGAGATATCATAGAGATATCGCATAAATACATAAGCAAAAGAATATTGTTTTAAAACATCATTATTACTATTGTCCCAATCCAGAAGTGAAATCCCGTTAATCCCATCGGAACAGCGCGAATCGTTCACACCTGAATAACAATCCATTCGGCTTGTTTGTGGACCGTAACCCGCAATATCACTTGCAACTTCACTTGTTCCTTCGTTAATCCAAAGTTCGTCGGTTTGGTTGGCGGCTCGCATTCTTGGGTATCTGAGTAAATGTTGGAACTCATGTGCTGCCGTGGAGGCAAAAGCATTGGCATCATATGTAAGTGAATTTATTAGTTCTTTTCCATCTAAATACAAAACTTCCGCATAGTTGGAACGAATTCTGGAAAAGAAAAGGTCGGGGAAAAAATTAGTTGGGTCAAAATAACCTGCCACATAGGCACTGTTAGTTGTTGCGCCGTCCCGAATGTCCATAACTAAAATTTTGACTTTACCATCACCATCTACGTCGCTTGGAGTGCCAAAAGTGGAAACTAACTTCGGATATGTGATGGTGTCAAAGTCACGACCAAATTTTTTTAAATCAAAATTGAGTGATAAAGATCTTTCTTTGTAAACATTCACATAAGTGCCTGAACTAACCAATTCGACGGCAACACAAACACTGGAATTGGTAATTAGGTCCCTGGCCCAAATGCCTGAGCCGGATCCATCCGTACAACTAGATCCAAAAATGGAGTAGGCTCCGAGTAACAACAAAAGATCGTCATTTTTTTCTTTTTCTGGATTTAGGAGATTGCAATCAGATGTGAATGATGTTACGAAAAGAAGAGAAAAAAGGATCAGTCGTTTTAAATGCATAAATTTCTAATAGTGGGTCTTTTTTCCCTGACATTCTTTTGGACGAGTCCAAACTTCGCAAAAGAGGTGGATGGCCTATATTTTTCCGACCAATTGGCTACGGAGAATGGCTATCTATTATTAGGAATAGAGATTTTCACGGAAAAGGGAAAGTCTTTTTATAATGCCCAAGAACTCAGATACCAAAAATCACGTGGGTGGGAAGAGGTTCTATTTGTCGGAAAAGTAGCAACCGATGGGAAAGAACGGATCCTTGTCCCAGAGGCCTGTCAAATTCGCGCCACGGAAACCTGGGGCAAAAAAATGGCTCTCCTACGAAGGTTTGATTGTGATCATCTCGAATTTCGATTGGTCCAGGACTCGTCGGGTCAGTTTCTCCTTTCGGAGTCCTTACTGGGAACTTTAAAATCAATATCTCTACCCAATGTTCTCACACATAGCGTCGGAACTCCGGTGGCGGTCCAATTTGAGGCAATGCAGATGACTCCAGAGGGTATTTGGGGTTTCCATTTGAATGGGCTTGGGGGAAAAGATCCAGAAAAGACCTGGAATCCTTCTAAGCGCGTTTGGGAGCCCTTCCAAGGCTACAAAACCGGCTCCGGTTTCCAATTCTACCGATGGAAACGATCCTTTTCTAATTGACCCAGGGGTTCGTTTCAGAGACTTTCCTTTTACATTGAAAAAGATCAGAATTGGGGTCATTGCGGCTGCCGGAAAAGGAACCCGAGCATATCCCCGAACCAGCTTCATTCCAAAACCTCTCTTCGTCATCGAAGGAAAGTCCATCCTCCACCGCAATGTGGAACTTATGGTCAAAACCTTTGGAATTGAGAAAGTTTATGTACTGGTTGGTCACCTCAAAGAACAAATCATTGGCGAGATTGATCATATCCGTTTGGCGATTCCTAAGGTAGTGATCGAACCTGTGGATTGGACAAAAAAAGGTTTGGCCTCTGATGTGGCGAGCCTTGAAAAAACTATTCATGAACCTTTTCTTACCATTCTTGGTGATGAATTTTATTACCGCACAGATCACGATCAGTTTTTAAAAGTTTTAAAAAAACATCCGAATATGGCCGCCTCCATTGGGATTGTAAAAACTTCCTTACTTTCAAGGATTCGAAAAAACTATTCCGTTGTATTAGAAAATGATAAAATAGTCAACTTGGTTGAAAAACCAGAAAATCCTCCCAATGAACTTTTGGGACTAGGAAGTTACTTTTTCACACCAGAATATTTTGAATTTTTTAAAAACACACCTCCTTCGGCAAAGTCAGGTGTTATCGAAATCACAGATGTGATTGATAAAATGGCAAAAGAGTCCAAAGGCGGAGTGTATGCTACCACTCTCAGTTGTGAATACTTCAATATCAATTCTATGCAGGATTATTATCATGCAGTGTATGAAGTAAGAAATGACCTGTTTCATAAATTCAAAACAAGCCTTGTTATCCCAACTAACAATAATGAACGATCTATCACTGATGTGATTGTTGACTTCAAAGACAAATTTAACGAAATCATTGTCATCGATAACGAATCCACTGACGAAACTTTAGCTCTCAGTAAAAAAGAAAAAGTTAAAACTTACACTTTCCCAGGGGATGGTGACCCTACAAGACTTGGGGAACAAGTGAGAAGGGGAATCGAATACGCAACGGGAGATATCATTGTTGTTGTTTCTCCAGATGGATCTTTCCGTTCGAAAGATTTTCCAAAACTTCTCGAGTATATGAAAGATTCGGATATGGTGATTGGTACTCGCACCACAAGACAGATGATCGAACAAGGATCGAATCTCAAACCACTCTATCGTTTGGTAAATTTACTGATGGGAAAATTGGTTGAGGTGTTTTGGTGGGGCCAAGAGCCACGATTTACCGATGTGGATTGTCAATTTTTTTCTGTTTGGCGAGAGTCATACGAACGAGTAAAACCACAACTAGTGATCCAAGATCGAAAGTTCATTGTGGAGCTTATGATTGATATTGTTAGATCTCATATGCGTTGTATTGAAATTCCTATCTCTTACTTTAAACCAGTAGGACAAGTGGAATACCGATTACGTGATATGATTTCAGATTCAATTTATATACTGAAATTAATTTTATCTAAAAAGTTTTACCTAGGAGAAAATCGCGATGGCGAATAAAGTATTGGTAACAGGCGGATGTGGATTTTTAGGATCCCATGTTTGTGAATTATTTCGTAAAGAAGGTTGGGATGTTGTTAGTTTTGACAACATGACAAAATATGAATTAAAACGAACTGGTTATGGATCTGATGCCACTCGTGATTATAACTGGAATTATTTAAAATCAATTGGTGTCACTATGGTGAAAGGTGACATTCGAAATTTGGAACATTTGATGGATCGTTCGGCAGATTGTGATTATATCATCCACACAGCAGCACAACCTGCGATGACTATCTCTTGGGAAGACCCAGAGTTAGATTTTTCAACAAATGTGATTGGGACTTTCAACGTAATGGAAGCGGCTCGCAAACATAAAATCCCTGTTGTGAATACTTCTTCCATCCATGTTTATGGAAACTCAATTAACGATAGTTTGACGGAAGGAAAAACTTCTTACGAAAGAAACCCTGTTGAAATTTCTGTAGAACAACCAACAATGGTGGGGCAAATTTCTCCTCTACACGCTTCCAAGATGAGTGCGGAACACTATGTAAGATCTTATACGGATATGTATGGCGTAAAAGCCGCAAGTTTTCGTTTTACAGGTATTTATGGTGAACGTCAGTTTGGTGGTGAAGATCATGGTTGGGTAGCAAACTTTGCAATCCGTTCTGTGTTTGGACTTCCACTTCGAATATTTGGAACCGGAAAACAAACTAGAGATATTTTGCATGCTGAAGATGGTGCAAAATCATATTTAGAATTTTTTAAAAATCCTATTCCTGGTGTATACAATATCGGTGGTGCAAGCCCACATAAAATTTCTCTTTTAGAATGTATCCACCTCATTGGTGAAATTCTTGGTAAAAAACAAGAAATCCTTTTTGAAGTAGAAAGACCAGGTGACATGCGTTATTTTATTTGCGATATTAAAGAAGCAAAAAAATTCGGCTTTAATCCTAAAATCCTACCAAAAGAAGGTGTGACAAGACTTCTTAAGTGGATTGAAACAAACAAAGACGTATTCAATATCTCTGGAAAGTAATATGTCTGGAAAAACTTTAGTCATCATCCCTGCATACAATGAAGCCGAAACCATTGAAGAAGTGGTTCGGGGTGCAATTGTATATGCAGATGTTTCCGTAACGGATGATGCTAGTAAAGATTCTACACCGACCATTTTGGCCAAATTACAAAAAGAATTTGGCCAAAGGCTCCATGTCATCCGCCACGAAAAAAATACACATATTCCTAAGGGAATCCAAGATGGAATGAAGTATGCTGTGGAAAAAGGATATGAATGGGTTATTACAATGGATGCTGGCTTATCGCATGACGCCGGTTACCTGAAGGAATTCCAATCTTTTCCGAATTGTGACTTGGTGATCGGCTCTAGAACTTCTACGGTAAATGTACCACTTTACCGCAAATTCATCTCCTGGCTTGCTGCCAAGGTTATGAATTATTGTTTATCCAAAGGGATTTTGAATCTTTTTGGAGCTGGTCTGCGCGACTGCACAAGTGGTTATAGACGGTATTCCAAACCAATGTTTCAGAAAATAGCATCGTATCCATTAGAATCGGTAGCCTTTGATTTTCATATGGAAGCATTGTCTATTGTTGCAAGAAATGATGGTTCTATCAAAGAATTGCCAATTCGTTATATCTTTTCAAATAGTAGTTTCAATAAGAAAGTATTGAAACTTGCCATTAGTTTTGCAAAAAAACTTTTGTTACGAAAATGGAAACTGATCCCTCAACATCCTTAAATCAATCTCGTTTCGGACTGAAATGGAAGGTGTTTGTGATCACCTGCATTTTGTTCGGCGGGATTTTGTTTTTGGATCGACTCATCTTCTCAGAACTCTATTTTTTATTCCCCAATGAAACAGAATGGGATTCCTCTCCTTGGTATAACTTTATTGATAAAACCAAAGAATTACAATCATCCGAAGACAAACACCGGACGATCATCACGGGAAGTTCCGTTGCTTTGTATTCTGTTTTACCAGATGAACTGAATAAAAAGGAAAATCCAAAAACCAAATATTCTTTTTTTTCCCATGTGGCGATGGCGCCAACGGATCTTGATTATTATAAAGAAGATCTTTTGTTTTCTAACCCGAACTTAGTAGTTTATTTGCTTAACTTTGCAGATATGCAGTGGGAATACTTAGAACCAAAAAATAATGAGTTTTACTTCAATGAAGATAAATGGGTAACGGAATTTGGTGAAAGATACCCTGCTAAAACGATTTACCCAATGGCTTTTTTAAAGGATCATTGGTCCGAGTTACCTAGAAAAACAATATCCAAACTTGCCGGCAAATCATTGTTTTATGTGAGTCGATTCCGAGTATTTTTTTGGGATCCTATCGAAGTCTACGTTGACAATCACTTCAGAAGTGGCAGAAAGTATCACCTCTACCAAGGTGAGAAACCAATAGAAGGTATTTGGTCCAAAGGTTGGACAAAAGAAACTGCGACTTTGGTTTGTTCTGATAAAAAACAAAAAGAGTCCATATTCTTTCAAAAACCAAACACAAAAATTAGATTCCGTTTTTATGCGGATCAGAATTCATTTATAAATCAAAAAACAATTTTGGACATTGAAAAAACTTTCGAACGTTCTGGCTGGAATGATTTAGAATGGGATACTTTGATTCAACCTTCAGCAGAATGGTCTTTGGTCCAAATTCAAATTCTTTCTGAGTTATCTTCTGCAAAAGAAGTTAACCTTATCCGTTATGGTCGAGACGAGGCAGTAGGGGTTCGATTGTCTCATTTTTTCTGTAAAACACCAAAATTAGATAATCGTTCTTATTCTCGTGGTAGTTATTGGGATGACACTCGTTTGGTCACGATGAGTGTTTCTGATTTTAAAGAAGATTATTTTGAACGTATGATTAGGGATGCAGGAACAAGGAATGAACTTTGGAGATTACATTCTGTTCGAGAAGCTAAAAAAAATGTAAATTCCAAAACCTTTGCACCATGGTGGGAATTCAATCGTATCCTTAGTATTTCTGATTATTTTTACAAACACAAGATCCCTTTTGTATTGGTTCTAAGCCCTGAAAATCCAATTGAATTTGAACTCTATAAAAATTCACAATGGAGAAAGGATTGGATATCCAACTTAAGATCCCATTTAGAATCAAGAGGCCAAACACTAATTGACCATACGGAAGTGGTTACAGAGGTTCGTTATTTTTTTGATCCACACCATCTAACCTATGAAGGCGCTAATTTTTATAATTCTATTTTTTCTAAATCACTAGAATCTCAAATTTCAAAATTTAATCCTTAATGGGAGTGAACCCAATGTTCCTAAATCGTATCTACCCCATCTTTTTATATTTTAATTCGAAACAATGGGCCAGTATTTTATTATTTTTTTTGGTCTGGGGAGTTTCCACTTTAGGATATTGGAAAAAATATGAATGGAATCCGAGTTCCATGGTAAACTTTGGGTATGAGTTCGCATTACAAAACCAGGCGGAAACACCGGAAAAAGCTGTTTTGTTTAAAGGTGAAAAAGGTGATTTGGGAGCTGGTTACGATGGCCAGATTTTTTATTATTTTTCAAGGCCACTTTCTGAATTTAATTTGAATTGGCCAAAGGGATTTGATGAATCTTACCGCGCACCGCGAATCGGCTATCCTTTGTTAATTGCTCTTTTTGGTTTTTTTGGGAAATCAACTGCAATTTTTGGAATGTATTTTTGGAACATCGTCCTTACTTTAGTTTCTTATTTTTATTTGCGTAAATTATTAAATGAAGAAACTAAACCTTATGCCATTCTTTATCTATTAAGTCCATTTGCATTGGGAAGTTACTATGTTCTTGTGAGTGATACCGTAATGGTGTCCATTCTGATCATTGCCTATTACTATTATGTGAACAAAAAATATATCCCTTTTATTTTGTTTTCCAGTTTGGCTATACTCACTAAAGAGCCAGCTTTGTTTTTATTATTTCCTTTGGGACTTGCTGCCGTTTTCAAAAGGGATCTGAAACGAATTTTAGTAGTGGGATCTGTCCTCATCATTCCTATCTGTTGGCATTTGTATTTGGCATATCGTTTCCCCAACTGGAGACCAGGTCGACTTACTGATTTTATTTTACCATTGGAAGGCCTGATTTCTTATATGGAATCTATTTGGAGATCTCTTGCTTCTGGAACCAACTGGAAAGACTTAGCTAGGTTGTTTTCTCGCTTTCCACTTGTTGTTTTATTCTTTTTGGGATTGTTTTTGCCTTTTACTGGTCAGATAAAAAAGGGTTGGGAGTTTCGGATTTCTTTTTTATTAATTATGTTTATGGTGGGAACTGCAGGGTATTACCATTTCTGGTCGGTTTATGAAAACGTATCCAGAATGTTTACTCTTTCTATTCCTGTTTTATTGTTATTACTCAACGAAGACAAAACCATCCGCAAACAAGAGTATATACTATTAACTTTGTTCATTCTGGTTTTGTTTCTTGTGAAGGTATTACTCATTTCAAAACAATTAGGATACCAAATAGGATTTGTTGGATTCTAAAAATTAGAATCCTTTTGAATTTGGAAACTTTGTTTTGCTTCGGCATTGAGGGTTTGGATTTCTTCTTTTCTGAAGATGAGTTCAAATCCATCTGACATCACAAAATGAATGTAAGGTGAGTCAGAATTTTTCACCAATTCCTGCAAATGGTTTAAAGACTGAACTTGGATTCCATTCACAGTTTTTAGAATCATTTGGTGAGCGGAGTGATAAGCTTTATTCCCTGAAAGTGGTAAAACTTGTGATAAAAACACCACTTTCCCTTCATTAACATTTCTTTTGATTCGATAAAAATCGTTCAGATAAAGAAGTTCTTTGTTAACACGGTTTCTCCACTGGTTTCCATGTTCTGTTAGATACATTTCCGAAAGTTCCTGAAAAACAATACCAGCTAACATTAAATATCGGGGTGTTTCGGATCTAGAATTTCCATAAGGAATGCGAATGGCGGATTCGGGTAGAGGTTTTGAATCCATTTCTAAAGAAACTGGTTTTTTATTTCGAAAAACCTTTATTTTGATTTTTTTCCCCACTTGTGAATCTAAATCATTGGTATTATGAAAGAGATAAGATAAATTCAGCTTTCCAAACTTGGGATGGTCAAAATATCCTTTGGGATCAATTTTGTAATTGGAAACTTCTAGCAACACATCTTCCAATTGTAAAATTCCCTCAGCAGAAGATCCGGGATAAATTTCTGCCACTAACACTCCTAAGTCGTCTTTTTTCAGCCCATAGTAGTTTCTTGTCGCCGTGTCGGTTAAGGGTTTGAATCGAAACCCTTTGAATGGAAACGTTTTTCCTTCGATAAAATGTTTGATAGAAAAGGAAGGAATGACTCGACCTGTATTGTTTTCTTTGAATTGATACAAAATTCCTTGCGGGATTCTGGCAGTGGAGTCTACAATCAGTTCACCAACGCCATCTAGTTTTTCTTCGGATTGGATTTCAATAAAGGGAAGTTCCACATAACCACTAGAATACGAATCCATATCCAAACGAATCATCCTAATTTTTTTTTCTTCCAAATTCCTTTGGTCTTTGCTTTCCATCACAAGACCTGTTCCTGGCAAAAATAATTCGTTTGGAAAAATAACGGCCTTTAAATCTTTCGAAGCATTTGGATCATTCAACTTTAGGATGGCAAGACCTAAATCAGGATCCAAACGTTCCAACTCAGCAGTATATAACTTTAATGCATCTGGTTTTTTGATTTCAATACTTGTGTAAAAATAGATTGCTTGGGCAGGAACAAGAATTCGATTTTCTCCAATATAAATCCCAGTGGAATGACGGACTTCGGGATTTTTAAAACGCCATGGTTGTAGAAAATTTGGATATTGGACTGTGGCTTTGATTTGAAGGATAGAAGAATCCGTCATCCCTACAGGAACCGATTTTCCAAATAAGGAACCGGTTAAAAATAGGAAAAGTATACAGATATAACGATTGTTTTGATTCAAATGAAACATAATTTTAATTTTCCGTTAGGTGGTAGGTTTTTTTGATTTCAAGGTCAGCACGTTCTGACTCTTCTCTGTCTAAGATCATTGGTAATTGAATTCCATAAAATTGAATTCTTATGGTTTTTTCTTTGGTAGACCCAAGAAGTTCTTTTAGATGAGATAAATTTTTTACCTTTGTACCATTCAAAGATTCCACTACCATATTCAAATAAAAATCAGAATTAGAATTGTTTGGGTGAGGTAGCTTACGATACAAGACTACATCCTCTGATTGTCCATCCGATAGTGTGGTGGCATCATAAAATCGATACACAAGAAGGCTTCCTCCTTGTGTATGTCCGTTTTTGCTCCAAGATTCGAGGAGGTCTCTATTGACTGTTTGGAATACAAGACCACCAAACACAAGATAATCGTAATTGATTCCGTACCTTGACCGTTGATTTTCCATCTGAGGCATTTTTTTAGCCGGAAATTTTACACTTATTCTCTTTTTGTTTCGAATGAGATCGAATTGTATTTCTTCACCAGCGAATTTATTGTCTACTAGTTCTAAAAAATCAACGGAATTAGATTCTAATAAGTTTCCATTCCTACCAATTTTTCGACCGTCTATGGCTGTTAGGTAGTCGCCTGGTTTTAAATATCCATCTGCAGAACCTGCTTTGATTACTTTCGTGACAAAAACTCCTTCGACAGAGGATGGAATTTCATAGAACTTTCTATGGGATTCAGAATAGGATGGTTGCGTTTGGATTCCTAATTCAACATAACCATGGTAAGTTCCGTCTTCGATATCCTTTAAAAAATGTTGGATCACCCCTGTGGGAATAATGTAACCAATATTTTCTCCTTTAGTAGAGGCTTGAAAAGCAACACCAACTACCTTCCCATTTTGGAGTGCAGGTCCACCAGAGTTGCCTGGATTGATGGCGGCATCTACTTGGACAACTAAATGACTATCAATTTGGGAATGTGCATACGTTGATTGTTCAATTCGAGATACAATTCCTCGGCTAACAGAAATTTTGCTTCCACCGATGGGGTAACCGATGATATCGACAGGGCTTGCTAGTTCTGGTAAATTTCCAAGTTCTAAAAAATTGCTGTCTTTATAAAACTCCGGATCGGATACCTCAAGAAGCGCCAAATCACAATCATGTGCAACGAATAAAACTTTTAACTCATACCATTCGGTTTGGTTGTTCCGTTGGGCTTCCATAAATTTTGCATTGGAAACAACATGGGCATTGGTGAGGATACGGTTTTGAGAGATCAAAAAACCAGAACCAGTTGAGGCAGAAATCCCGGAGGAGATCCAGGGAGAGAAGGGGTCTTTGGCTTGTGAAAACACTCGGATTTGGACTACAGATTTCTTGATTTCGTCGATGGATTGTCTGTTTTCTTGCGTGTAAACTGGGCTTAAGAATAAACTCGTAAAAAATAAAATAGTACTGGCAAAGTGAAATGGGGAGAGGAAAATTTTTTTTTGTTTTTGCATGAGTTTGTTTGAATCCATCATATTCGGAGTTACGGCCTTTTTTTCATTAATTGCGGGAATTGTTTCATTTAGAAAGAATCCTCGGACAAGAATGAAAACCAGTTTTTCTATCCTAGCGGCTTTTTTCTGTATCGGAGATTTGACAATACTTTCTGATAGTTTGTTCTTAGAAAATCAAATCTTAAACCAAGCTCACTCCATCTCCACATATTTAGTTTTTTTATCCTTTGTTTTGTTGTTTTTTGGATTGCAGTTCCCGACTTTCTTTCGTAATTTCCCACGACTCGTTGTCATTTGTTCCTTTGTTTTGGGTATGGGAATTATGTTGTTATTTGTGGATTTGGGATTACTCAATGAGGTGTACCCGCAAGCAAGTCTTATATTACTGAAGTATTATTATAACACTTACTTTGTGTTAGCCGTTATAACTTTTTCATATTTAGTCATAGCCAAACTCAGGTATAATTTTCCTGCCATCCAAAGATTTATGGAATTTATTTATTTGGCCACTTTTCTCACTTGTGGATTTTTTATTTTCCTTTGTTTTTTCCCAGGCACCATTCCATTAACAACAAAGTATTTTTTGCATTTTTTTCTATTTGTGAATCTACTGTTTCTCTCTTGTTTTGTGGTATTTTTATTCCATTACTCTTTTACAGAAGATTACCTAACTCATCCGTTTTCGTTTTTATTTGAAAGATCGGCAAAAATTTTTGAAGATCAAATTCCAGCAACAAGATCCAATTCGCGTCTGATCAAAGAAAATCTTTGGGGATTGTATGAGAAAAGAAATTGGCGAACGGTTATGGATAGTTTTTGGTTTCAGATTCTTGTGGATGAAACTCTGGATAATGCCTTAGAACATGGTGGTAAAAGAGAAGAAGATATCATTACCGTTCATGTCTTCGAATCGCGTAAGTACATTGATGTGTATGTGATTGATAGTGGAAAAGGTTTTAATCCGAGGCTCATCCCAAGTCCTATCGAATCGGATAGAAAGTTAGTCACAAGCGGACGTGGAATTCATATTTTAAAAAAATTGTTTGTGGTTCGGTGGAATTTTCTCGGAAACGAAGTAAGTATCCGAGTGGATAAAACAAAGAGTTCTGATTGGAAATCCGTAACCTAACAGAACTCTCTTTTGAAACTAAAAAACGATTTTTAGTTTAGTGTCCTTCAAATTCACAAATAGAAAATACGTCGATTCCATAAGTATCTTTGATTCGTTTCGCTCCACCTAAATCTGGTAAGTTGATGATTGTAGAACATTCATGAACCACACCTTTTAAGTTTTGTACAAGTTTGATCGAAGCTTCTAAAGTTCCACCAGTGGCGATCAAATCGTCCATAATCAAAACTCGTTCGCCAGGACTAATTGCATCTGTATGGATTTCCACATGGTCCACCCCGTATTCCAAAGCATAAGATTCAGAAATAGTGGTCCCTGGTAGTTTGCCTTTTTTACGGATCGGAACAAATCCAATACCGAGTTGGAAGGCGAGAGCAGCTCCAGGGATAAACCCTCTGGCATCAATGGCAGCAATTTTATTCAATTTAGCATTTTGGTATCGTTCTACAAACATTCCAATGGTGAGTTGGAATCCTTCTGGATCGATGAGAAGGGAAGTAATATCGCGAAATAGAATCCCCGGTTTCGGGTAATCGGGAATGGTACGAATCTTAGATTTAACAATGGACATAATAGGATAAAACCAAGGAAGACTAAGTCATTGCAATAAAAAAAGGCCGACTATCAGTCGACCTTTCTACTTTGTTAGTCTTTTGTGAGAAGATTTTATCTCATTTGTTTGAGTGCTAAAATTCTTTCCTCTAAAGCCGGGTGAGTTGCAAATAAGGACATGAATCCACCTTTATTCGAAGAGATCTTAAAAGAAGCCAAAGCTTCTCCTCTCGGATCTTCTGGCATCTCCACCATTTGACGGAGAGATTCCAAAGCGGAAATCATAGACTCTTTACCCGCAAGTTTGGCACCACCAGCATCAGCTCGGAACTCACGTTTGCGTGAGAAGTAAGCCACTGCTATAGAACCAAGAATTGAGAACGCAATGTCTAGAGCAATTGTAACAACAATTCTTACGATATGCGCCATTTCTTCTTTTACTGCGTTGGAAGCAACATAGGCAATGATACGAGAGATGAACATAGCGAATGAGTTCACAACACCTTGAATCAGAGTGAGTGTTACCATGTCTCCATTGGCAACGTGTGACAACTCATGTGCAAGGACTCCTTCCAACTCTTGTGCGTTCATACGATTCAGTAGTCCGGTAGATACAGCAACAAGGGAATTGGATTTACTTGGGCCCGTAGCAAACGCATTCACTTCAGGAGATTCGTAAATACCAACTTCTGGCATAGGAAGATGTGCTCGTTGCGCCAAAGATTGTACTCGGCGATATACATCCATTTCTGGTGCAGAAGCTTTTTTCGGATCGATGACTTTTACACCCATCGTCCACTTCGCCATCATTTTAGAAAGTAAAAGCGAAATGAAAGACCCCGCCATACCCCACATTAAACAGAATACAATGAGTCTAGTTAGATCCAAACCATAGGCACGGATGCTAAATCCCATCGAACCAAGCAATGTGGTTACGATAGAGATGGTAGTCATAATCAAAATATTGGTTAACAGGAAAAAACCGATTCGTTTGATCCAAGTCATAGGAAATTGTTCTCCTTAAGGTTCACATGGAACCTGTTTGTTAGACTGAAACTGTACTTGTTTGAGTCTTAGATTACAAGCAAATTAATGCCCGAATTTGTCAGGATTTTCTTTTGAATTATTGAGAAGCTGTATCAATAGAAAGAGAACCGCTAGTGAAATATAAGCAATAGGGAAATCGAAACTAGCAAGTTCAGTGAATCTGTTGAGAATGGCGTTCCCTTGTAATTCATAAGCGTGAATCCAACCCACCATAGAAAGAACAGCAGCAATCACTGCCCAAATGGTAGCTTTCATCCATTCTCTTTCTAAAATAAATACAACCATTGCTGACCATACCATCGAAGTGATGAGAAATCCTTGCGACAATGCAAGAACTCCAGAGAGTGCATACGGCAAAAATGGTAAATGAGGGGGAAGGTCTGATAAAGAAAAATGGATGGTTTGCTTTACGCCTAATTCCTGCAAGGTGGTTTGCAATTTCCCATCTAAAAAGATAAATACATTTTGAATGATGAGTACCGCCCAACCGGCAAAGGCTGGCAAAAGTCCAACCACAACAGCGGGAGAGTGGTGTTTCGGTATTGCTTGGAAGGCTTGGCTTGTGATTACAATTCCGATCCAAAGAACAATGGCCATTCCTGCTTCTACTGGAATCAATGCTTGGATGAGACCCATTAACCCAAACAAACTGACTAAAGTCATAAAAATTCCAGAAAGCACCGAATAACTATGTTTTGCACCGAGAGCTTTCCATCCTGGATGCCCAATATAAATTGTAGTAGGGAAAGGAGAACCAAAAGCGGTTCCTGCGAGTGTTCCGAGTCCATTCACAAGGAGCGAAGTTTTGGTATCAAAACTATCACCCGATGCTTCCGCTGATTCAATGTTTTGCAAAGAACCTATAACATTAAAAACACCCATCGGAAGGATGATTGAAAAGTAGGCTTTGATATTTGCGTAGTTTAGTGTATCGATCAGAGGACTGATGGAAATTTGAGGAAAATAAATCCCAAGAGTTTGTAATCCATTATCAATGGCTCCTGGTTTGTAAATAGGATCTCCCCAAAACGAAGAAAGATAAGACAACAAAATTCCGAGGATTACCGAAAGAAGTCCACCGGGAATTCCAAAAGGGAAACGAACCTTTCCAAAGTATTGTAAGAGAATAACACCTAGCGGAATAAAGGCGATGATAGGTCTTTCAAAAGTACGGAGTAAAAAATCCATCGAAATGAAGGTAATGGCAATTCCCGCCAAAGCAGAAAGTAAAGCGGCTCTGGGTGTGTATTTGCGAATTTTTGCAGCAACAAAAGAACCGATCACTTCGATACAACCGGAAACAAAAGACACAAGAAGTCCTGCTTTCCAAGCAGCTATATAGTCACCTGTAGCCTGATAGGTGGGAAACATAACAAAAAAAACAAAAGCAAAAAGAGAAACAGTATTAATCCCATAAGGAATTGCAGTGACATCTGTTCTGTGGGTTCTTTGTCCTAGTTTCCAAGCTTGCCATGCATAAAAAACATTTCCTACCAGAAGAGAAACGGCAGCACCAGGAAGAACTACAGAAGTTACAAAGATGAGTGGGAATCCACAAACGCCAATACAGAGAGCGGAGAGAACCAAAAGTTGGATGAGGTTGTCCACCATGAGACCAAAAAAACCGTCGAGATCACCCCGAGTGATGGTAAAAAAATTCATTCGTTTCGTTTCCCTCCAAAATCAACGCGAATCACATTCCCATCTCCGCTGACTTCCGGTTTTGTCACCTTTGGTTTGGAAATATTTTCTTCTACACTAGGAACAGTCTCCACTTGTAAAAACCTAAGTTGTGTTGCTGAGTTTTGAAACTTATCGTATATACGAAATACAGCATCCCAAGGGATCATAGTTGGTTCCCAAGCCGAACCAAATTGAAGTTCCGCAAATAAATAATCTGGTTTACTATCTAAAACTTTTACTGCTTTGTCACCAAACACAAGTACAATGCCAGATTCTTTTTCAGCGTTGAGTAAACCACGTTTCCCAATTTCTAGTTTTGGATGTGGCATTACATGGATATAAAACACTCCAAACCGCTCCCAATAGAGATTGAACATATCTCTTTTGAACTCACGTAATGTTGTGATTTCTTCCTGCGTGAGATTTTGACTCATAAATTCCTTTTACCATGTGCTGTTTCCCACTCGATATATTCGTCGTGGATTTTATATTCTGGGATGATATCTTTGAAGGCAGTGAACAGTTCTCTATTTTTATTCGCCTTTGCAAGAGAAAACAATCGATTCAGTTTATTTTGAAAGAGGAGGAGGTTATAATTTTCCAAAGGTGCGGCAATTCGAATTTTTGGGTGGTGTGTTTTTTTGATCCCTTCTTGGTTAAGAAGAAGTTCTTCATATAACTTTTCACCTGGACGAAGGCCAGAAAATTCAATGGCTATGTCTTTGTGCGGAGTGTATCCAGAAAGACGAATCATCTCTTCTGCTAAAGATAATATTCTTACAGGTTCTCCCATATCCAAAAGGAAAATTTCTCCATGTTCGCCCATACTCCCTGCTTGTAACACTAGTTGTGTGGCTTCTGGAATGGTCATAAAGTAACGAATGACTTCAGGATGGGTGACGGTAACTGGGCCACCTCGTTTGATTTGTTCACGGAAACGCGGAATCACACTACCATTGGATCCGAGTACGTTTCCAAACCTTACAGTAATGAATTTGGTTCTCGAATTTTGAGAGATATGTTGCAAATAAATTTCTGCGGCTCTTTTGGAAGCACCCATCACATTCACCGGATTAACAGCTTTGTCAGTAGAGATCAAAACAAAACGCTCCACTCCAATGAGTCGACAAACATCCGCTACATTCTTTGTACCCATCACATTGTTGAGTACAGCTTCGGAAGGATTGATTTCCATCATCGGAACGTGTTTGTAAGCAGCAGAATGGAAAACAACCGAAGGGCGGTGTTCTTCAAAAATTGCAGAAATACGGGACAAGTTTTTAACATCCGCAATGACGGGTCGGATATCTATATTTAAATCGGAAAAACTTTTTCTAAGTTCGTAATCAATTTCGTATAACGGAGTTTCGGCGGCATCTAAAATCACAAGAACACTTGGTTTAAAAAGTGCCACTTGTCTACAAATTTCGGAACCGATAGAACCACCAGCTCCCGTTACAAGAATTACTTTTTTTTCTAAATAAGAACGAATGGATTCAATTTCTAAATCCACAGTGGGTCTACCCAAAAGGTCTTCCACCTGTACTTCCCGAAGTTGTGTGATGTTTGGTTTGCCAGATAAATATTCACCGAATGTTGGAAGGATTTTAAAATCCACTCCTGCACCTTCGCACTCTTTCATGAGTTTGCTGACCACTCGTCCATCCGGTTGGGGAACCGTCATAATCACTTTTTTCACGCCGAAACGAGTTAGAATTTTGCCAATCTCATCTGTGGACCCGAGGATGGGAATTCCTTGGATGTATCCACCTTTTTTGGAAAGGTTATCATCCAAAAATCCAATAGGTAAATAATCTAAATCCACATTTCGTCTAATCTCTGTTAAGAAGGAACTCCCGAGTTTCCCAGCTCCGACAAGTAGGATGGGGATTCCCCCTTTGGATTTATCCGAACTAAAAATTTGTTCTCGTAACATCCTCCAACTCAAACTTCGCAAACATAAAAAACCGAGAAGGATGAGAGTGTCAAGAATCGGAACCATTCGAGAGAGTTGGTAGAATCGGTTATAAAAAAGAAGTGCCAGAGTGGAAACGAGAGAGGAAAGGACCGTGGCTTTGATGATGGAAAGTAGGTCATGTAAGGATGCATAAGACCAAAGTGATCTGTAGATCCCTGAGAATAAAAATACCACACTTCGCGAAACTACGACGATAGTGGCACAGACCCAAAAGTCAGGATAACTATCTAAAAATCGTATATTCTCGAAACGCACTAGATGTGCGAGAAAATAGGACAAAAACATAAAGAGTATGTCAACTGGCAAAACCCAGTATCGTCTTGGTATCGATTTCATATCAGATAAATAAAGGTATTAGGAACAAAATTCCTTGTAAATACAGAATCTTTTCCGAAGAATAGAAAAGAGGAAAAACCTGTTTGAAATCACTTCTTTTCCGCCTAGCGGGAACATTTTCTGCGGAAATCGGCTCAGAACTCTATCTAAAATTGAAGGAGGAAACTCTTTCCCCCTCTCTTTTTTGCCTTGATTTTTCAGAAGTGGAAGAAGTCACAGAAGTTGGTTGGGAGTTCCTAAGAAAGATTACCGAACGTTGCAAAGAAACAGGCTCAAAGGTAGCAGGATTTGGCTGGAAGGGCTCGGAGACCCAAGAGGAAACACTGGGTTTCAGTTTTTATTCTACGGAATCCGATTGCATTCATTATTTAGAATCACAAATCCTCAGTGACACACCCGCAAACGAACTCACGCCCAAATCAGAAGAAAAAACAGTTCACTGTCCCGAATGCCAAACCCTTCTCAGATGGAAATTGGCCGGGGATTATCTTTGTCCCCAATGTAAAACCAAATTCTTTGTGAACAAAAAAGGCTGGGTGTCCACTTACGAACGTTTGTTGTGATTCAAATGTTTGGTAGCAGTGGCTTCCCAAGGTTTATCGGGCCAAGGGTGTCTGGGATATCTTCCTTTTAATTCTTTTTTTACCTCATGATATCCAAGATTCCAAAAACTTTCCAAATCTTTTGTGATCTGTACAGGCCTACGTGCTGGTGAAAGTAGGTGGATGAGGATACTCACCTTGCCGTTAGCGAGTTTAGGAAGTGCCTTTAGACCAAATAACTCTTGTAATTTGACATGTAACTCAGGTTCATTCCCATCATAATTTAAGGAAATTTTAGAACCGGAAGGAACTTGGATGGATCTCGGTGCAAAGGAATCGATTAAATTCATTTTTTCATATCCCACATAGGCTTTGAATGCTTCTAAATAAGGGAGTTTTTCTAGCGAAATTTTTCCAGAATCAAAGTTGATAAGAGGAAAAAGCCAATCTTTAGAAATTTGTTTTAAATGATTTGGATCGGTATTCGTATCTAACACTCCATTTCTCTCTAAAAATCGAACTCGGTGGTAAAAATTAATTAACTCAGGATCCTTTTTCCATTCTTCTTCTAAGGAAATTTTTGTTATGTATTCCGCAAGCGCCAAACCGAGTACAGTCGGATTCGGAGATCTTGTTTCTTTAGAATCTAATACTAATTCACATAGCGACCTTTCTTCTTTGACAACGAGAAAGGATTCACCTCTTTGGTTGGTTCGTGTTTCGGAAACTACTTTTGTTTGGATTTGATTTTGGAAAAACTTCTCAATCTGTTTTTCTTCGATAGGTAGAAAATTGGTAATCAAAAGATCAGAACCAAAAGAAAATGTATCTAAAACTAAAATACATTCTGGAATTTGAAGGGATGTGGTATTTAGGATTCCTTGTTTCCCATTGGAAAGTTTAAAGTCTTTTCCATTTGGAATTTTAGCTTTGGCAATCCGGTCTGGGAACCCAGAACTGAGATAAAACAACCGATCAAATCCCGGAAGAGTTGTCGAAAAATCCGTTTTTTCCCTGTAAATTCGCAAAATTTGGTCATACATGGATTTTAAGTCGTATGGAAAATTTTTTGATTGGGTTTCTTCTGGGAAAAGTTTACTTTCTGTTCCTGAACTTTCTCTTCCAACTAACGAAACTATGTCGGCAATTATGCTTTCTTTGTCTTTTGGTAAAATTGTCAAAATTTTCCCAAGCCGAATGGGAAGAGGGTAACGCAAACATTCCCTACCTATGTTTGTGAGGTTGGAATTTTGATCCAAACATCCTAAAAGTTGTAATCGGTTGGTACTTTTTACCACCGAACCTTTATTTGGTGAGTCCAAAAAAGGTAACTGATCGATTTCTTCTCCCCAGGATTTCACTTCTAAAACCAAACGATCAATATCACCTTCCAAAATTTCGGGTTTGGTTCTATCCAAAAAAGAACTTTCTTCCTCTTTTGACCAAAGTCTGTAGACCGATCCTTTGCCTTCTCTTGCTGCTCGCCCTGCACGTTGTTTGGCGCTACTGAGACTGATTCGATCTTTAATTAAATGAGATACTCCTGATTCTGAATCAAAGACGGCATGTTTGTGATATCCTGAATCAAAAACAACTCTGACTCCAGGAATGGTGACCGATGATTCTGCGATATTTGTGGAGAGAATGATCTTTTTTTTGTTTTGTGGATGTGGTAAAAAGATTTGTTCTTGTTGGGTAAGATCCATATCGCCATACAAACCGAGTACGACGGCAGTAGATTGGATCCCATGAATGGATTCTAATCCATATTTTAAATCTTGGATTTCTTTTTTCCCGGATAAAAATACTAAAATATCACCTTCTGTTTGTTCTACGGCTTTGGGAATAAGATCTAGAAGTCTTTCTTTTTGTTTTTTGGAAGAATCTCCCATATGAAAAATTTCTAAGGGATGAGTGCTCGCACTGACTTGGACGGGTTTTGATAGGATCCCGATGGATTCAAAATTTTGTCCTTCTAAGGTTGCTGACATGACGAGAAGTTTTAAATCGTTTCGAAAAACTTCTTGGGTGCGTCGGCTCAGCGCAAAACAAAGATCAGAATCCAGTCTCCTTTCATGGAATTCATCAAAGACAATCAGTCCATACTCTTTGAGTTCTGGATCTGCTAATAAAATCCTTGTTAAAATTCCGTCGGTCACAAATTCAATTTTAGTATCTTTGCCGATTTTTGAATCAAACCGAACGCGGTAACCAACTGTATTTCCTACTTCTTCATTTAAAGATTGGCTGATTCGTTTCGCTGCATTCTTTGCCGCAATCCGCCTTGGTTCTAAAATACAGATTTTTTTCCCAGAAGCCAGTCCAACTCTCAGAAGTTCTGTGGGGAGGGCTGTTGTTTTTCCGGTTCCTGGTGGGGCATCCAAAATGGTAACAGGATTTTTTTGAATGGAATCAACAATGGATTGTAAGGCGGTGAGTACGGGGAATGGATCCAAAGGTTTTGACTCTTTTCTTCTTAAAGAATAGGGTCTGATCTCTTAAAAAAAAATCAAACAAATTGTAGTTTATTTTCAGAAATCGCAAGAATCGGGTTTTCAGAGACAAAAGAATCGAATAGGATCTACTTTGTGGATGAAAATCATAAACATTACGAAATCATAAAAAATTCCATCGAATACGTTTTGGAACATTTTGAAGACCAACCTAGTTTGGATTTTTTAGCAGAACGCGTTTCTTTGAGTCCATTTCATTTCCAAAAGGTATTCCGAACTTGGGCAGGTGTTTCCCCAAAAGAATTTTTACAGTTTGTCACTGTTACGCACGCCAAACGATTGTTAAGAGAGTCATCTGTTTTAGACACAACCTATTCCCTCGGGCTTTCAGGAACAGGTAGATTACATGATTTATTTGTCAAATTAGAGGCCATGACTCCTGGTGAATACAAACGAGGAGGGGAAGGACTTGTATTACAATACGAGGTATTTCCTTCTCTTTTTGGTGATATCCTTCTTGTTTCCTCTGAAAGAGGAATCCAATCCCTCCAGTTTATTGATTCAAGTGATAAGGGAATTTCAGAATCCAAAGCTGAATTCCCAAGTGCTGTTTGGAAGGAAGGAGGAAATGGTGAACACCAAAAACTAAAAGATTATTTCCAAAGGTTGGTCATTCCCGAAACTCCAATTCCTTTATATGTATACGGAACTGAATTCCAACTCAAAGTATGGAGATCCTTATTAAAAATCCCATTAGGCGCAGTAAGTACCTATGGAGACATTGCCACATCCATCGGGCAAACATCTGCACAAAGAGCCGTAGGGACAGCCATAGGTAAAAATCCAATTGCTTACTTGATCCCATGCCATCGTGTCATTCAAACCTCAGGTTTATTTGGTGGATACAGGTGGGATCCAGATCGGAAACGAATGATCATTGCTTGGGAACAGGCTCGGTTGATCGCACCAAACAATGATTTATCGAATGTATCTGAATGAAGTTTTTTAAAATTAACCTAAGTGCCTTGTGTGAGAAACTAAAAAGAAACCAACAAGTAAAAAACTCTGTGCAATTAAATAAGTGACCCAAGGAACTTGGAATTCCCATTTTGGGTGTCTCGTTCCGTTGATAGTTGTTTCTCCCATCACGGCATCAGAAAGGAGAAAAAATCCTGCCCCAATGGCCAAATAAATCCATACTCCACCAAACGCAAAATAGGCGTTGATACAAAGAGAAACAAAAAAACAAAGAACAAGCCCATAAATAAAGGCCGAAACCATCACCCATTTTGACCGATTTGGGTTATAAACTCTAAAATAGAAGATAAGAGATGGTAGGACGAGTAATGCTCCAGTAATCGCGTAAGGCAAAATTCCTGAATAGATTTCATTCCATGTGGTCAAACGCCAAAACGATAACAAAAAGAAAACTTGGGCAATGGCAAAACTAAAGATTCCCCCGAGAACTGGGTCTTCCATTTGTTTTTTAGCAATAGGGAATTGGAGATTGAACCAATCTCCTAAAAAAGAAAATCCGATGGCATAGAGCGGATACGAAAATCTGGCATGTCCCAATTGGAATAACAACCACGCAAAAAGTAAAATTTGAAAGGAAAAACCCAAATAAATCCCGCGGGAATTTTCGAGTCGTTTGAGAGGATTTGATTCTCCCTGTAATGTATACCAATGGATAAAAAAGGCTGAGATGATGGCCGAAGGAATGGTTGTGAGAATTAAGTAATATACCATAGTTGATTTTAACATGATTCGAATCAAAACGCAATCCAGAACTTTGCTGAAAGAATCGAAAACCATTTTCGTTTTGATCCTTCTTTTTTGCGTTCATTGTATCTATCTGAAGCAAAATCCTAAAGAAGAACCGTTGTTATCGCCCACTTCTTTATCTGATAAAGAAAGTTATTTAGTTTTGCGATTGGTTCGAGGTAAGGATAAAACCATTGGTCTTGTGGAAGAAATTCCAGTCACGCTCACCTTTGAAAGTCAATCAGAAAGCACCAAACAATCATTAAGAATATTCCCGTTGCCGCTTGCAGAATCCAAAGAACCATTCTTTTTGCCTCTTACGAATCAAACAAGATACCAAGAAGATGTATTACTTGTTGGATGTTTGTATTTTTTTCCCTTACCCCATTTTTTTAGAGGGAATCTAAAATTAGAAATCAATACAGTGCAATCGGTATCCAACCGTGAATTTATGTTTCAGAAAATAGTTCCTTACGATTGGCAAGGGAACCTCACTAAATACTGGGAATACGACCTAGACCATAGCGAAATCACGGACAAAATGATCCCATCCCTCTCGACTTACAAGCATTTGGAGTGCAAAAATGACATCCGTTATCGTAAGGGAATCCCTAAAAATGGTGTTGTGAGTCCTCCAGAAGAGGACTGATGAGTCCAGAAAAACTCTTGTTAGGTAAGTTTTTCTGATCTTGGTTCCCTATTTCAAAAAAAATTTCCGTAAAACCGTAATTAACGTTCTAAAAAGCCTCTGAAAACATTTCTAGCGGTTTCTTCCGAATAAAAGTTTGGAAGTACGATTGTAAGAAATTGATCCAGAATTAGCGTAGGTAGAAAATTATGCGTCGTTTACCCATGAATCAAAAACTGAATCTACTAATATTATTCACACTTACATCTATATTTACCATTGGTTGCCCTGGCGGAGGAGGAGGTGGTGCTGGACTCGGACTGATTGCACTCCTCGGTGGCGGAGGCGGTGGGGGTGGTGACGTCCCAGCGCCCAAATTAGAAATCGTTTACAATGGCATTAGCCGAGAAAGCGGTGCCACGCTTGATTTAGGTCCTGAACCCATTAACACACCAGATGGTAAAGCAGGAACGGTAACCATTAAAAATACTGGAACTGCTTCTATTACATTACCAGGATCTCCTAATATTGTAGCCCTTTCCGGAACGGATGCTTCACAATTTACAGTGACCCAACCAAGCACCTCGACATTAGCGGCGGGAGCGTCGGTTACATTTACATTAAATTTCAAACCGACAACTACCGGATTAAAAACTGCCACAATCAAAATTCAATCGAGTGACGCTGCGGTTGGTTCCTTCCAAATGAATTTAACAGGAACAGGTGGAGCAGGAGCCTTTCGTCTAGATGTCTCTGTATCTGCCACTCAAGTTTCATCTAATGGAAGTTTTGCTATGGGTTCGGTTGAAGAACAATCTGTGGGAACTCCTGTTACCTTCACAGTCCGAAATACTGGAAGTTTTGTAGTGAATCTCGATTCGCCAGCTGTTACATCGTCGAATGCAAGATTCGTTCTAAACCAAACTAGTTTTACTGGGTCACTTGCAATCGGTCAGAGTAAAACATTTACCATTGGATTCTCTCCGTTGGTTGCTGGAGCTGATGAGTCAAATATTGCGATTCTCTACGATGGTTCGGCAAGTTTCTTATATAAGGTCACTGCGACTGCAACAGTGAAACCTGTGCCTACAATTGCAATATCTCATAACTCAAGCAGTTTTACAACTGGCGGTTCTATTCCCAATTTTGGCGTAGTCTGGCCTCCTGAAGTTGCCGGAGCAAAAACGGTTACTATAACTAATGGGGGAACTGCTACAATGACAGGGATTTCCATCTCTAAATTAGGAACAGATCCTGGTCAATTTTCAGTCAGTGCATTTTCCGCAGGAACAAGTCTAGCACCAGGAGCCTCAGGAACTTTTACCATTCAATTTGTACCAACTTTACATGGTGAAAAAAACGCAATTGTAAGAGTACAAACTGCAAATGGAAGTAATGGAAGTGCTTCTTCTTCCGATTTGGCCGTTGTGGGAACAGGAAGAACCGGGGTAGATGTTTTAGTCACCTGGTCTGCAACGAATGAAAAAGCAGTCAATGATACTGATGGTGGCTATAGCGTATGTTATAGCAAAACCTCTAACTTCACTGCCGTAGCGAATGGAACTTCTATTTTTTGTGTCGCTGTGCCAAATGCAGGAGGAAATACTCTAACGACTAAAACGATTTCGGTTCCATCCTACGGAACATGGTATTTCAAAGTGTATTCATATGGTAAATACAACACAACTGGTGGACTACCTTCAACGCAAGTGTCCGTAGTGGTTCCACAATCTTAATAAGGTATATGATGATGAAAAATAACAAACATTTGATTCCAAAATTTGCATCTCTCATGGTCGCAGTTTTTGCGATCACAAATATTCTTGTTTCTGAACCTATATTAGAAACATACCGGAAAAGTTTAGAAGCGTCCGTGGATTCTTCAAATTTGACCAATCAAAAAAAACCTTTATTTGTTCCTAATGAAATCGTAATTAAATTCAAAAAGCAGATTCCAAATTCGGAACTATCCACACAAACCTCTCGTTTGGGATTCCGACCAGGAATTAAAAATGAAAGGGGACATTTTGTCACAGGTAAAATTATGGATGGCGAGTCCGTTGAAACGGCTGTGGCTCGTGCGAAAAATGATCCAAATGTAGAATATGCTGAGCCAAAATATCTTTATTATAAATATGCCAGCGCACCAAACGATCCAGGATTTGGGAATTTATGGGCCTTAAACAATTCTGGCCAAGTGATTTCTTCTCCAAGTTACTCTCCTAATCAAGGGACTTCTGGTAAAAAAGATATGGATGTGTTAGGTGCTTGGGATGTAACTACCTCTTGCTCCAATACCATCATTGCTGTTCTTGATACAGGTGTGACTTACACCCACGAAGACCTTGTAGGGAATATGTGGAATGGGGCAAGCTGTGTTGACCATGATAACAATGCAATAGGTGGTGGTTGCCCTAATCATGGGTGGGACTATGCAAGTTCCGATAATGATCCAAAAGATGAAGATGGTCATGGCACCCACGTTTCTGCAACTATTGGAGCAGTTGGAAATAACAACAAAGGAATTTCAGGAGTCTGCCAAAGTGCTAAAATAATGGCGGTTCGAGTGTTAGGTCTCCAAGGTGGAACTAACGATGCTATTGCACAAGGCATTCGATTTGCTGTTAATAATGGAGCTAAAGTCATCAATATGAGTTTAGGTGGCCCTGCCTTTTCACAAACCATGTTAGATGCTATTGAATACGCTCGTATCAATGATGTATTGATTGTTGCTGCCGCAGGAAATTCCAATTTAAATCTAAATACACTGAATAACGATTCATACCCTTGCGAATACGATAAGGATAATATACTTTGTATTGCAGCGGTAGATCAAAACTTTAATAGAGCCACTTTTTCTAATTATAATGCCCATAACACGGCAGCTAGTCGTACCGTAGATTTTGGTGCTCCAGGAACAAACATTTACAGCGGGTATGGTAATGAAGTTTCGTATAATGAAAATTCAACTAGTTATGCTGGCTGGCAGATTTCAACAACCACGGGAAGCACATGGCTTAATACAAGTTGCTTAACCAATAATTACAAAATGCTGACAAACCCAAACTGTACTTTACCGAATTATATATTTAATAGTTCGCCTGTAACTGTTTCGAATCTTAACGCTAACACAAATAGTATAGTATATAGGAATTTTACAATCCCGAGTGGGTCTACAAGAGTTACTCTTTCGCATTATGTTGTGAATTATGGAAATCGTTGGACAAGTAGCATTTGCTACGACTATATGCAGGTTCGATATTCTTCAAATACTGGTGTTCCCACAACTACATTGCAGTTATATGATAGCAATTATGGTGCAATGAAAACTGATTTATGTAACGATGGGCAATATATTTTTGAGAGCCACCCTGATGATACATTAATTCTAACGAACTGTATTGGCGGCGGTACAAACTGCACTGTAGGATACCGAATGTCAACGGATGGTTCTGGTAATTACCCTGGTGGATTTGTTACTGACGTTTATCTTTCTGCTTGGGCACCTTCAGACACTGCTTATTCAAATCTTAACGGAACATCTATGGCAGCGCCAAATGTCTCTGGAGTAGCAGCACTGATCAGATCTTATAATGGTACAACTTTTACTTACCAAGACGTGATCACAAAGCTTATTGAAGGTGGAGTGGCGGCAACAGATATTAGTACAATCACAAGGTACGGAAAAACCATCAATGCTAATGCTTCCATAAAACACCTCAAACAAGTCACTGGAGTTACCGCTGTTTTACAATAAGATTGTTATTTGCGGAATCCTGATTGCAGCCTTAACCACAGGCTGCACCTTGTTTGGTGAACCAAAACAAAATCATCAAATGAAACCTATACGAGAAAAGGGCTCTATGTTCAAAGAAGGTGAATACTTATTTGCAACAGAAGAGGGAGTGACATTGGATGAATTGAGAACTCTTTTTGGTGAGTTTGGAATTATCAAACTAGAATCGCTCATTATTCATGATCGAAGTTATCTTTTGGTTTTGAAAAATGATCCTGGTCTTACAGCGATGGAAAAAAAAGCCTCTGGGTTTGGAAAGATTCGGTATATTGAAAGAAACCAAATCATGCAAAAATACAATACTAAACTCTAACACGCAAGGCTAGAGAAAAAAAACCAAAACTAAAACCATCTCGCATCTGTCTAACGGACAGTGCGTCCCCTTGTAGTTTCTATAATTTTTCCTATTCTTTTTTTATCTCAATGTTCCAAAACCAGCTCTTCTTACGAAGCTTGCGAACGAGCTGATTTAGATTATCTGGCTTGTTCTCTTGTAGTGTACCAATCGTATTCTTATTGTTCCGAAAGGTCTTCTGCAGTCACTGGAAGCACAGAAACAAAAGCCTCAGCGAAATTTCAATGTGACGCCGAACGGTTGATAGGTTCTTATCTTTGTGAAGACATTAAGAAAAAAACCTGTGGGACTAAATAGGATCATTTGGCATTCTAATCAATTTTAAGTTACGGAAGTTCCCAATTCTATCGATTGGTCAGAAGCGTTTCGAAAGATCATACTTACGTGGAGGTTTGCTATCCCATTTCGAATAAACCTGTAACCCATGTGAGTGATCTAAAGTGTTACCGATGTGCCTTTCTATACAAAATTCAATCTCCAGTCATGTGACATAAGATCAATTATGGGAAGTAGCTATTGCTTCATAATACATAGTATCTGAAATCGAAATAATCTACTAAGAAACAACCGCCGGATGGATTCGGATGTGCCTCGCAAATTGAATCTATGAGCAAAAATTTTTGGTGAAAAGCGATCCCGCTCTACGCTCCAATCTTTCGCGATGCGAAAGGATTTTCGCTACGATCGGTGGCAAAACGGTATGGATGGATGAAAATCTTCTAAAGAACTAAACCATCCGATACTTACTTAAAAGGGAACGTATTTCTTTCATATGAATTCATCAATAGAAAATGGATGCAGTTCTCCTTATCAATTTTTTACGTCCTGCTGTCCGAATACTTAATTACAAGTGATGGCAGAGGAACCGATTTGGCAGTTATAGGTTTGCTTATCAATGTTGAAAGAAAAGGAAGAAGAACAAATAGCAAGGGTAAATCAATGATCAAGGTTAGTGGGAAAATCATTCTGCCCCCAAAAGGAGCTGATGTAACCACAATGGAAGGTTTAAAAGCATCCATCCATCTATTCGAACCCGAACATTTTCTATTTCCTTTTTTGGCCCATGCACTCGGAACCTTGGTTGGTTTTCCAAAAGAAAGATTAGAACTCGTAAAGTGGATTGTCTGAGAAGAATCCAAATGCAAAACACGAACAAATGAGAAGAAAAAATGGAGGATCTAGAGACAGGGTTGAAAGATTGGGAGAATTCTGCTAGGTGTTTTTTTGCGAAAGAAAGCCCACTAGCCCGCCTCCACCACCCAATTCAGGGCGGGGGCTTTTCGGGGGCAATGCGACATAGTTAAATTATGTGTACTTACTTCTTGCCGCTATCGGCAACGCGTTTTTGGATCACTTCGTTCAGCACTTCGACAAGTTCCTGAAACTCATCTCCCTTACGAATGCGAATGGTTTCAATGGGTTCACCCGAAGCCATTCGCTGTAAGGAACGTTTGATACTAAAAACGGGCCCTGCCATTTTATGGGATTTAAAAACGGAGAATACAGTAATCAAAAGCAAATACAATACAGATAGTGTTACCACCGCATCAAATTGAATGGTATACATATTCAATTGGTGGTCGTAGTTAGGAAGATAAATCTCTCTAGGGACAAATTTCTCTTTCGCTTCGCCTGGACCCGCATCTTCATTTTCTACTTTCCAAAACACAGTTTGTGCATCTTGACGAAGGCGAAATACAGCACCACCGTCGTATTTAGATTGATTCAACCAGTAAAGAAAACCTAAAGTCACGAGAACCCCAGATATAAACAAAAGAGAATAATGAGCTAAAAACTTTAACTGGAATTCCTTATCGATGAGATAGTGAAAACGAAAGGTTTTTTTATGATTTTGAGACATGGCTTCCTTTAAGGTATTCCCTAGGGTATTAGGGTAAACCTTCTCAGAAAAAGACAAAATTGTCAAAAACTTATAAAAATTAACGGATTTTTTCTGTTTCTAAAATCTTCTGGATCGGAATTTCAATCAAACCTTCCAATCCTTGGAAGTGAAGATGTGTTTCTGACTGTCCAAGGATCACACCTCGGTATTCTGTTCCATCTTCCAATCGTACAAGTTCTAATCTTGCATGTTCTTCGTACAGTTTTGACTCACGAGCAAGTATCGTTTGCGTTTGAAAGGCCTTGAGTTCCTTCTCTTCTTTCGCATTCACAGCTGAGGCAACGACAGCAACTGGTTCCCCCAGTTTTACAGCCGTTTGTTGTTTTGCATTTAAAATAAGATCTCCTACGGCAACAGAACCCTCTCGAACGGCAACCACCTCGGTCTGCCCATCAAATTGGACACTAAAAACAGTTCCTCTAACTTGCGTAAGGTGCTCGCCGGCTTGGACGACAAACTGGCTGTCTTTAGATAGTTTGGAAACAGAAGCAAATAACTTACCTTTTTTGACAGAAAACTTTTGTGATTGGGCCTCACTAGTTTTTTCAATTAAGTCCATAACCACTTCTGAATTTGGAGTGATTCGCATCCAAGATCCCGTTTCAAAATCTAAATCAATTTGTGAGGATCCATCTGTAATGACTACATCCCCGGAGGCCAATTGGTAATCTTTAACAAGAGGAACCGGTTTTGAACTCCCTTCTGGGAGGACAGAAACCTTTCCTTTGACCGAGGAAACGATGACTTTTAAAGGAGAACTGATCTCTTGTGATGTTTTAGCAGCAGCGGGAGCCACTGCCAGGTCTGCTTGGTTCGATTGAGAAGGATTCAGTAAAAAAACAAAAAATAGAGTAGCAGCAAGAGAAAGAACGGATCCACCTACAACGGCAAGTCCCAAAGGTTTGCGGAAAAAAGAGACTACCTTAGAATCTGAATCAGACTTTGGATTGTATTCGAATTGAATGCTTCGCTTGGAAACGGTTTCCCAAGATGGGAATTCTCTGGATTCCGTAACCTTTGAAGGTTTACGTAATAGCTCTTCCCATTTAGCGATTGTATGTTGCTTATCAAATTCGTTCATTTATACTAATCCGGTACCAAGTTTTCTCTCTTAGCGATGGCTAACACCTTCTCCGTGGCCTTAATGACCAAACGAGAAGCAGTAGAAACCGAAACTCCTAAAACCTCAGCGATTTGCACCAGCTGAAATCCTTCCACATTTTTAAGCAACAAAGCAGAACGTTCCTCTTCCGACAGCTCAACTAAAAAAGAATAAAGTCTGTCTTCTAAGTCCTGATATTCTGCTTTCGTTTCTAATTTGGGATTGTGGCTATGAAATTCGATTTCATCAGAAACAATCTCTCTTGTTGTAGAAAACTTTTTAGCATAATTAATCGACAAATTGCGGGCAATTGTATATAAAACCATGACGGACTTCTCTTCCGAGAGACCGGCATCGCCGTAGTGCTTATGGAAACTGAGAAAGCTGTCTTGCATCAAATCCATTGCCGTGTCCGCATTTTGAGTGTACTTGTAGAGGAAGTCATAAATACGTTTATGGCTTCTTTCATAAATTTGACTCATAGAGACAGCTTTGTCTGACACAATCTTGTATGTGTTGGTAAAACCGAGTCTCTGACAAGTAAAATCCCGTTCTTCTCTATAAAAGTAAACAACCGGACTTGGTCAGATTCTCAAGGAACCAGATTATTTTTCTCTTAAAAGGGCATCATTCGCAGCATTTTTATAAGCTCCAATCATGGTTGGATAGTTAAAAATGTGTTCGGTGAAGTACTCAATGGGTGCCTTGAGATTCACCACACATTGTCCAAGGGCAATGAGCTCAGTCGCTTTGTCGGAAATGATATGCACTCCCAACACTCTTCTTGTTTGTTTATCGAAAAGGATTTTTAAAAGTCCTACTTGGTCTCCGCTGATTTGGGCACGAGTGATGGTATCGAACTTTGCCATTCCCACTCCATAAGAAACCCCTCGGGCTTTGAGTGCTTCTTCGGTAGGTCCAATGGTTGCGATTTCTGGTAATGTATAAATTCCAATTGGGAACTCTTCTGCATCTACAGGAACTGAAGGATGACCAAACATATGTTTTGCGACATAAGCTCCTTGGTACATAGACACGGAAGCCAAACTAGGAAATCCAATCACATCACCACAGGCATAAATATTGGAAATATTGGTTTGGTAATTTTCGTTCACTAAAATTTGTTTTCTGTCATTGGGGATGATACCAACAGATTCCAGTCCCAAATTGTCGACATTCCCTAATCGACCACGAGAGATCAAGACTTGGTTGACACGAACCACTTCACCTTTGTTAGTTGTGAGTTCGTATCCTTCCTCATTGGGGAGTTTTTTATAGTTTGTGATAGAAGAATCAACATGGATAGAAATCCCTGATTGTTGCATGATACGAGTCATTTCATTGGATATATCTTCATCCAAAAACCCAAGAATCCTATTTTGTGAATCAAAGAGATGAACTTGAACTCCAATATGAGAAAAGATGGTAGCGTATTCGGAACCAATGATCCCTGCTCCCACAACAGCCAGAGAAGTAGGCATCTTTTTCATAGCAAAGAGCCCATCGCTATCGTAAACCAACCCATCTTCAAAAGGGATGTTTTCATTTGTGGGTCTACGTGGGCTACTCCCTGTAGCAATTAGGATGTTCTCTGTTTCGTAGACTTTTTTTCTTCCTGCAGAATCGGTTACTTCTACGTGATGAGGATCAATGATTTGTCCCCAACCCGTGAGTGTAGTGACACGGTTTTCAATCATTTGTTCCCGAGTGACATCTTCTTCTTTTTCAATCACTGTGTCTGCACGAAACATAAGCTCTTGCAAAGTGAGTGTTGCCGTTTGCGGAGATTGGAGTCCATGTAGTTTGGACAACTTTAGGTTCCGGTAGAACCGACTTGTTTCTTGTAAGGATTTGGAAGGGATGGTTCCGTAATGGACACAACCACCACCCAAGTAAGGGTCTTTTTCAATGATGGCTGCTTTTTTTCCCATTTTGCTTGCTTGGATAGCAGCTTTTTGTGCGGCAGGACCGCCCCCGATGGCGAGTAAATCAAAACGATTGATGGACATTTGCTATAAAAACCATACCGATTCAGAGGAAAATAGCAAGCAAAATTGGAAGAACCATTTACGTGTTAATTCTGATTCATTTTCGCCTAACAAAGTACAAAATGAAATACAAAAAACCTTGCTTTGAAAACTCATAGTTCCATGTTTCATCCATCCCCATGGAATTCATCAAAATGATCCGATCTGGACTCACTGTTGTCTGGAAAATTCTTTCCGAAGGAATTAGAGCCAAACTTGCTTGGTTCACAGGAACGCTAATCGCCTTAACCATCCTATTACTTTCCATCATCACCGTTCGCCAACAAACGGCAATCCTTTCCGAAAGTTATGAAAAACAAGCCGCTGTATCCAAAAACTTTATCGCAAGTTTGGTAATGGAGATTGAGAATATATCGCAAAACTTAATCCGAATTGAAGAATTTAAATCAAGGATCGAAAGGCAACGTGTTGAACTTAAAAAATACCGAACTGCCAAAGTAGTCACACAGAAAAAAACTGTTTCTGTTTTTGGATTCCAAACCAATTTATTCGGATCTCTAGGAACATCCAAAGTAGTAAAAAAAGTAGATTCGTTTTTTTCCGTTTATCTCACAAAAGATGATGTAGATGTTTTAGAAAAAGAAATTCGCCAACAACTAAGGGAGGCATCCAACAGAAACATTAGCGAAAGAGAATGGAACACACTAGTCCACCTTGCCTCTTCTTATGTGCGCAATGAAGAAAAATATTTAGAGACCCAAAAACAAACTCCTCCGGAAGACCCAGAAGAAAAAAACAATTGGGAAACAAATGTTAAAAACCTAAAAAAGGAAATTCGAAATCATAAATCGCAATTGGATCTATTCATTGCGAAATTTTATGCTGATTCTAAAAAAAGAAAACTAGAAGAGCTGGGTCTTGATACTCAACTTTTCCGAATCCAAACTTTTCCTCTTTCCGCAATGATCCAAGGAGAAACTTCTGTTGCTTCCTTTGATACACAAATCATAGACAACACTTCTCCATTGGCAAAAATCGATCAATTTGACCAAATGGAAGAAAGCCTCGTGGAGTCTTTCCAACGTCTTTCGAATGATATTTCTTCTTTAGATGAAAACGAAAAACAATATGTTTACGAATGGCAAGACAGGGAAATCCAAGCCCTCCACTCTCCTCTATTCCGTCATCAGAATTCGACAAAAAGAGCATTTAACCTAAGTAGCGTTAAATCTAGCTTAGGGGATTATAGAGAAGTCATTAAGGAAGATTATCGTATCACCAATGAACTAACAGAACTGATACCAAAGTTAAGAGAACGCATTGAGTTTTTAAAAAACGCAAAACCTCCAATCCCACCTGCAAAAGATAAACTATTCACAAGTTTTTATAAATCTTATAACGAACTCATTGGTGCGAGAGATCAAATCTTTGATGAAGTAACAAACAATTATCCAATTCCGGCAGAAGATTGGGAAAAAATTGAGGCTTTACGGAGTTTACGAGATGTAACTTTGGAAGATTGGATTTTGATGAAATTCAAAACGGATCCTACCGAATACGAACGTTATTACCAAGATCCGGATGCCAGAGAAATCCAAAGAAATCGTTGGCGGGCAATTCGTAAGTGGATTAGTTCTGCCGAACAAGAAACACCCACAAAAGAATTAAAAAAACTTTTCCCTGATGGAAGTTTTGGTCATTCCCGAAGTGAATCGGAAGAGCTCATGTGGAAATTAGATCGAACCCATCTTGTAAAAGCTGAAAATGTTCCAAACCTTGTCCTGCGAGATAACTTTTCGGGTCTCATCCGTACCCTTGTGGACAGAACGGACGGAATTCGAGCCATCAAAGACAATCGAAATCAAATTGTATTCACAGCCATTACGATCTGTCTTGTGGCAATTGTATTTGCTATTTTTATCTCTGGTGTGGTGGTTCAAAAAATTCGTAAGATCATTCGTAGTGCTGAAGATGTAGGCCAAGGGAATCTTCATGTTCATTTTGATGATGGTGGGAATGATGAATTTGGAAACCTTACCGTAGCACTCAACCAGATGGTGTCGGGTTTAAAAGATCGTGAAAAAATGCGCGGTGTTCTTGGTAGTATGGTGGATCCTGTGGTAGTGGGAGAAGCTCTCAAAGATTTAGAAAAACTAAAACAAGGAAGTGAAAAAATAATCACTGCTTTCTTTTCTGATATCGCTGGTTTTAGTGCTATTTCTGAAAAACTAAATTCAAAAGAACTGGCAAATCTTCTCAACGAATACTTATCTGCCATGACCATCATCCTCAAACATCATGATGGGGTTTTGGATAAATACATTGGTGATGCCATTGTTGGTGTTTTTAATGCACCACTGGATGTAGAAAATCATTGTTTAAAAGCAGTTTCTGCCAGTGTAGAAATGCGAGACAAACTTGAAGTTTTGAAAAAAGGATGGAAGGAAGAAAATAAATACATCCCAGAAGCCCATACTATGAAGTTCCGCGTTGGACTAAACATGGGTTATGCGAAAGTGGGATTTATGGGAACCGATGCTTTGGCCTCTTATACCATGATGGGTGATACCGTCAACTTGGCGGCGAGACTGGAAGCGGCAGGAAAAGATTATGGAGTTTGTATTTTGGTTTCGGAGTTTGTCCAAGATGAAATCAAAGAACATTTTTTCACAAGGAAATTGGACATTGTGCGGGTGAAGGGAAAAACAAAACCGGTCACTCTCTATGAAGTTCGTGCCAAAAAAGGAGATGAAACTGGCGAAGACCATCAATTTGTGGAAGCCTATGAATCTGCCCTTTTCTCGTATTTGAACCGTAAATTTGAGGAAGCCGGGAAAAAATTCTATACCCTTCTCACCACAAACGGCGACGAAGCCTGCAAACTCCTTTGGGAAAGATGCCAGTATTACCTCGAAACTCCTCCAGAACCGGACTGGGACGGTGCCTTCACTCGGACGAAAAAGTAGGGAATCTGCGAAATATTTCAATAAAATGGAAATTTCATCCAATAAAGTATAACAAATTCTTGCCTTTTTGGACAATATTTTTAGAATTGGAATAACTGATCTTACAGGAGACTCACCATGGCACTACGTTTAGGCGACGAAGCACCCAATTTCCAAGCAGAAACTTCGGAAGGCAAAATTGACTTTCATGAATATTTAGGACAAGGATGGGGGATTTTATTTTCTCACCCGAAAGACTACACTCCAGTTTGTACAACAGAACTCGGATACGTAGCAAAAATCAAACCAGAGTTCGAAAAACGAAATGTAAAAGTGATCGCACTTTCTGTTGACCCTGTTGACAGCCATAAAGGTTGGATCTCTGATATCAACGAAACACAAGCCACTACTGTCAATTATCCTATCATTGCAGATGCAGATCGTAAGGTATCCAATCTTTATGATATGATCCACCCCAATGCAAGCGAGACTACTACAGTTCGTTCTGTATTTGTTGTTGGACCTGACAAAAAAGTGAAACTAACTCTTACTTACCCTGCTTCTACTGGAAGAAATTTTGATGAACTTTTACGAGTGATTGATTCTCTACAACTCACTTCTCAGTTCAGCGTGGCAACTCCTGCGAACTGGAAAGACGGAGAAGACACAATCATCGTTCCATCAGTTTCTGATGAAGATGCAAAGAAAAAATTCCCTAAGGGATTTAAAACCATCAAACCTTATTTACGTTACACTCCACAACCAAATAAGTAATTTTTAAACTTGGCGGGTTCTACCACCCGCCTATTTTATACTTATGAACATCAAACTGAGTCGAATTGAATCCCCTTATGTTTTAGAAGCAACGAATGAATCCGGTAATTCCATTCGGATTGACGCATCGCCTGAAATAGGTGGCAAAAATTCTGGGCCAAGGCCTATGGAACTTTTGATTATGGGACTTGCTGGATGCAGTAGCATTGATGTTCTGATGATTTTAGCTAAACATAGAATCGAAGTCAAAGACTACTCAGTAGAAGTAGATGCCGATAGAGAAAAAGTAGAAGAAGCAAATTTATTTAAAAACATCCATTTGAAATTTAAAATCGCGGGTGAATTCAAAGAAGAACAAGTAAAACGTGCGATTGATCTCAGTTTAGAAAAATACTGTTCTGTTGCCAAAACACTCGAAAAAACTGCAAAAATCACTTACGAATTTGAGTTAGTTTAATCATTCGCAAATCACAGAAAACATATTTGCCCGTTCAATATCAAAATCACCAAAGTAGGAAAAACCAAACTTCCCTACTTTGTATCAATTTTTTATTTTAATTCGTTTAAATCCCAATTGTATTCATTATAAGCAATTTTAGCATCCGGTTTGATGGTTTCGTCAAACCCTTCTTGCAAATATTGAATGAGAGTTGTTTTTTTAGTAAAATCCGTTTGGAACCAGTTAAAAATTTTACTTAAGTACAAAGTGTTCGTTGTTTTGTCATAATAATTTTTCTTTGGATTTTTTAAGAACCCAAGTTTGGCTGATTGGAGTTGTTTTTCTAAATTAACTGCGGTGTAAGCTTCTGAAACTAAGTTTGGACAACCAATGGAAGCACAAACAATTGCAAAATGGATTCTCGGTTCATTAAAATCCTTTCTTAATTTTTCATGTTCAATCCAATCCAAATGTCTGGACTTTCCAAGAAGCGAAAAGAATTCTTTTTTCCAAGGAATTCCTCGTGCGAGATTGATTTTAGAAAAAGGAGATCCAATTTCTGTAATACTTTCTATTGGGTAGTGGTCCAAAATCAGTTTCACAGTGAAGGCATTGTAAGCGTTGATTAAAAAACTAAGTTTTTCTTTTTCATTGAAACCTTGGTATTGCGCCTCAGTGACTTTAGAAAGATTTTCTAAATACTGACGAAAAGAAACATCATCAGACTGAATTCCTTTATAAGAAACAAGTCCGTTTTTTACATACTTTTTAACAATTGAGTCCCAAACACTATGTTTATGATCGAATCCTTGGGCAGAAGCCCCTTGCCATAAACCAACACAAAGGAAAACAAGAAAAAATTGTTTCATCACGACCACCTACTCATTTAGACAGACTTACAACCATTTCTATCTAAGAAAAAAATTACGACAAACTATTCAAATAACGACTGATCCCTTGGATTACTGGTGCTGGGATTTCATGACCACCATTAAAGGCTATGAATTCACCGAGAAGCCCTGAATTACGAAGTAATTTTTCCAGTTTTTTTGCATTCGCATAACCAAGGATAGGATCAAATTCACCATGTGATTGGAAAAAACGTAAAGCCGATTTTTGGGGAGCTAAATCTTTCCATAAAGATTCATTCACAAGGGCTCCAGACAAAATCATGAGTCCTTTGGATATTTTTTCCTTTCGTAGCGTTAGATCTGTGGCAAGCATAGCACCTTGTGAAAATCCACCCAAAATCAGCTGATCCCATGGTACGCCAAGAGCATCTAACATTAAATAAGCGGCTCCTCGAGCAATATCCATTCCTTCTGGGTCTTTGTCGGCAAAATTTCTAAAATCATTTTTCCGAATTGCCTCTTCCAAAGCAGCCATATCAATCGGGAACCAAGCACGGCCAGAATAACCAGGCATAAGTGGTACACTCAAATGACCATGTGGGAAAACCCAATTGAATTTTTGATCTGTGACTAAAACTTCATGAATGGGGTATAAATCGAAAGCACTGGCACCATAACCGTGAAACATCACAACCGTTGGTGCGTCGGGATCGCCCTTGACTCGAAGAACTTGTAAAGGCCCGAGAGTTTCTAAATCGTTTTCATTATCTAACATAGTTTAACCGAAGAGTGAAAGTTGGTCCTTGTCCTTATTGATTGTATCTGATGAAAAGTTGGTAACAGAAATTCCAAGAAGTCTAATTTTCCTGGACGGTTCAATATTTTCCTTCCAAACTGTTGCCAATAGATTCGAGGATTGTTGGAAAAGGTTGTCTGCCAAGTAGAAAACAGAATCGGAAGAAATAGATTTTTGTTTCACTGTAAAATCTTCAAATTTGATTTTTAAGGTAAGTGTTTTTCCTTGTTTATTTTTTCGGCCCATCCTTAGTTCCAATTCCTTAGATAAATTCTCCAAAGTGAGTAAGAGAAAAGCAAAATCTTCTGAATCATGGGAAAACGTAGTCTCCACTCCAATCGACTTGGGATCGCGGAAGGGAATCACTTCTCTGTCATCCACTCCCCTCGCCATTCGGTAGAATACATAACCCATTTTTCCAAATTCCTGTACAAGAAATGATTCCTCGGCTTTTCTGAGTTCCGATCCCTTTGTAAATCCTAACTTAGAGAGTCGTTCATAGGTTTTTTTCCCAATTCCATGGAAACTATATAAGGGAATGTCATTTAAAAAATTTTCTTCCTCACCTGGAAGAACCACATAAAGTCCGTTAGGTTTATTTTTTTCGGAAGCCATTTTGGCTAAAAATTTATTTTGAGCCACTCCTGCAGAACAAGTGAGTCCAGTGTTCTCAAAGATTTTTTTCCTAATTTCTTTGGCAATCGTACTTGCTAATGGAATTTCTAATTTATTAGAAGAAACATCTAAGTATGCTTCATCTAACGATAAAGGTTCTACCAAGTCTGTATATTCTAAAAATATAGAACGAATTTCTCTTGAGATCGATTTATAAACTTCAAATCTAGGTGGAGTGAAAATAGCATCGGGACAGAGTTTAAATGCTTGGAAACAAGGAATGGCTGAACGAACTCCGAATTTTCTTGCTTCATAGCTTGCGGCACAAACCACTCCCCTTGAATGCGGAGATCCACCAACAACCACTGGTTTCCCTCTCATTTCCGGAAAGTCTCTTTGTTCTACAGAAGCATAAAATGCGTCCATATCAATATGGATGATCTTTTTCATTTCTCTTGTCTCTTGGAATCAAACCAAATCAAAAATCTCTTGCCAAATGTTTTTTACACCCAATCCTTCATGAATCGTGCATACAAAACAAGCAGCAAAAATTTTGGTTGTTGATGATAACGAAACCAATATTGAAATTATCACTCATATTTTACTTGGTCAAGGTTATGAAGTGGCAGTTGCCTATGATGGCGAATATGCTTTGGAACTTGCAGAAGCATTAGATTTTGATTTAATTTTACTCGATATTTTATTACCAGGCCTAAGTGGCCTTGAGGTTGCAAAACGACTGCTTGTAAGGGATAGATCCAAAAACACACCTATCCTATTTTTATCTGCTTTAAACGAAACAAGCGATATTGTCAAAGGTTTGGAAACAGGAGCCGTTGATTATATTACCAAACCTTTTCAAGAAACAGAAATCCTGGCAAGGATACGAACCCATATCAAAATCAAAACTTTGGAAAAAGAAAGAATCGATCTTTTACAGGCCATCCAAAAAGATTTGGAACTTGCAAAGGCCAATCAGGAAAATTTAGTAACCTTTCAATTTCCACCTTCTCCCCTCTATCAGATTTATACTTCTTACAAACCGATGGATCTTGTCGGAGGTGACCTCATCACCTATGATCTGTTACCTTCCGGTGATTTGGATATTTTATTTGGTGATGTGACAGGACACGGAATTGCAGCAGCAATGGTTTCTCTTATGGCAATCATCACATTCAAAACTATGGATAAATCCTTTTTAGCTCCCAGCGAAAGTTTATATTGGATTCATAATACCCTCACTCCACTCATCAGCACTCATTTCATTAGCGCCATTTATCTGAGATACAAAGCAGAAGAAAACTTACTCTCCTATTCTATGGCGGGACACCACAATATGTTTCTGATTCGAGACAAAAAAATCATCAAACTAGGAACCAAAGGTTTTTGTCTCATGATGTTCCCTGACCAACTCAATACGGAAAACCAGGATCAATTTCTAGAATCGGGAGACCGTTTGTTTTTATTTTCCGATGGTATGTTTGAAGTTCCAAATGAAAAGGAAGAATATTTAGGTGATCAAAATTTTCAAAGTTTGATCGAATCAAGAATCCACCTTCCATCCAAAGAATTTTTGGAATCAGTGCAAAAGGAAGTTTTGAGTTTCTCTGGTGGCAAAGTTGCAGATGACATGACAATGTTACTTTTGGAAATCAAATGATAAATGAAATCCTTACAATTTTAATTGTTTCTGGATTATTATCCCTGGCCTACTACTATTATCATGCTTATCGAAAAGAGAAAAAACTTAGACTAATCCTCTTTAGAAAAAACTTAAGTAACTCAGAAGAAATCGAACGCACCATTAGAGAAAAAGAAAAACAATACCAAGACATTTATGATACTGCAAACTCCATCATCATTCGCTGGAGTCCTGATTTTAAAATCCATTCCATCAATCCCTATGCGGAAGAATTTTTTAAAACCACAAAAGACTTAGCAGAAGGCAAAGATGTGGTATTGGATTTATTCCAAATCCCTTTAGAAAAATCGAACGAAGTAAAATCCCAACTATGGAATATCTTCCATAGACCAGAACAAAATATCCGCCAAGAGTACGATGTGTTCATTGGAGAAAGTGATAAAAGAACTGTCACTTGGTCCAACCGAATTCTAAAAAACGAATTTGGATATCCATACGAAGTACTATCGATCGGGAACGATATCACTAACCGTAAAATCGCCGAAGAAAATTTAATGAAGTCCTATGAAAGGATTTTGGATCTTTATAACAATGCCCCTTGTGGTTACCATTCTCTCGACAAAGACAATGTGATTGTTTCTATTAATGATACGGAGTTAGATTGGTTGGGTTATTCGAGAGAAGAAGTCATCGGAAATTTCAGATTTAACGATTTAATGACAGAAAGTAGCCAAGATAAATATAAACTCATAACCAATTCCTTTCCCAACGAAAACCTAACTGGTGTCGAATTGGAATTTGTCAGAAAAGATAGATCTACTTTTTTTATTAGTTTAAACTCTACCGCAACATTTGATAGAAACGGAAACTTTGTGATCAGCAAATCTACCGTATTTGATATCACAGACCGAAAGATCGCCGAAGACAAGTTAAACGACTATTCGCAAAAAATCCAATTACAAAATAAACGATTACAAAAAGCAGTAGAAGCGGCCATCAAAGCAAACCGCTCCAAGTCAGTTTTCTTTTCAAAAATCACACATGAATTGAGAACTCCCCTACATGCGGTCATTGGGTTCTCTCAAATTTTTGAAAAAGATCCGAACCTCCCCAACCACTTAAAAGGATATGTAAATTCGCTTTATGAAAACGGCGTACATTTACTTGGAATGATCAATGACATTCTGGACTTAGCAAAAATTGAAGCTGGAAAAATGACAGAAACAAGGGAATCTTTTTCCCTTGGCCAACTTTGGGACACTTTATTTTCCATGTTTTCCTATCGTTTCACTGAAAAATCTGTAAGTTTAGAATTGATTGGTGCAGAGAATATTTCTTTTGCTTATTACGAAGCAGATTTACAAAAGATTCGCCAAATACTTGTTAATTTGATCGGGAATGCTTTAAAGTTTACTACCCAAGGCTCAGTGAGTTTGGAAATCAAAATAGAAAGTAACCCAAACCAATCATTTGATACGGTTCGCTTTATCGTCAAAGATTCAGGAATAGGAATTCCCGATGACCAATTACATTCTATATTTGAGGCATTCCAACAAACGGAACAAGGAAGTTCCTACAAAGAAGGCACAGGACTTGGACTTTCCATCTGCCAACAGTTAGTTGAATTTTTAGGAGGGACCATCCATGTAAAAAGTTTTGTTGGACTTGGATCAGAATTTTGGTTTGAAATCCCATTAACAAAACTACAGGAGATTCCAGAAAACTTAAAACAAAAATCAAAACTGGGCCCCACCCATACAAATGAAATTGTACAAACAGCGAAGTTGGAAGAATCCGAAGCAGAAATTGTTCAAAATTTTTTAAATGTTTCCTCTCCTGAATTTAAAAAGGAGATTTTAAAATTGATTCGGATCCAAAATTTTGGCCAACTAACAGAAGTCTTAAATGCAATCCAAACAGATGATAAAGGAAAAAAAATATTAGAACAAAAAGTTCAAAACAAAAAATATAAATTTTTAATCGACTTATTACAAACCTCTAATCCTTTAGAGTGACAATATCAATTTTTTGATACCCTTTCGATTTTAATAAATCTGTTACCAAAACAAAAGCCGCAAATTCTGCTTTTTTATCTACTTCCAAAACAATTCTAGATTTTCCATCTTCATTCTCGGGAATATTACTGGTTAAGGAGTTTTTGTCGGTTTCCTTCCCATCAATATAAATCACTCCTAAATGATTGATTTGAATTTTGAACTTAGGAGATTCTTCTCCTATTGAATCAGTTTTTGTTTTAGGAAGGTCGAGTTGTAAAGTGGAAGTTGTCTCTGTAAATCGAACTGCTAACATTAAAAAGATGAGTAGAATAAAAAGTACATCTATCAAACTACTAATATCAATTGAGGAGTTGAAATTGGACTTACGAAGTTTCATTTTGATTTAGAAAAATCTTTTACCAGAAGTTCTGAAATATGACGAATTTTGTTTTCTGCAAATCGATGAAAGTACAAAGAAGGAATTGCTACTAAAAGACCTGCGATCGTTGTGTTCAGAGCATCTTTGATTCCGCCAGCGAGTACCTCTAAACTAACTTTTCCTTGGGATTCCATCGCTCCAAATGCTGAGTTAATTCCAATCACAGTTCCGAGAAGACCAAGAAGCATGGAAAGCGAAGCTATTGTTGGCAACCAATGAATGGTTCTTTCTAAAGGAGAAAAGAACAATTCCAATTCTGCTTCCGTTGGTTCTGTATGAAATAACTCCAACCGAAGGTTTTTATCTTCTAATTTCTTCAGTCCGAGGACGATCCGAAAGAAAAAATAGAAGGAAGTGAATGAAAAACAAAAAAGAAGAATAAAAATCAAAATTGCGGGAATTGAAAATGTCCAATTCATGGATGTATCGACCTCTATGAACCAATACCAACTGCCATCCCAAGAAAAGAAACCGGAATATGTAAGAACTAATTTTGATGGAATCGCTAAAGCCTATGATAGATTCAATGACTGGAATAGTTTTTTCCTGCACCGTGTTTGGAAGGATTGGGTAGTCAGAGAGGCCAAAAAGACTGTTCCTTTGGCAAAATCCGCCCTTGACCTCTGTTGCGGGACAGGAGACATCACCCTCCGCCTTTCAAAGGACCAAAGCCTGGAACAAGTGGTTGGCCTCGATTTTTCGGAAAAGATGTTATCATTTGCCATCCACAAAATTCCCAAAGACCCCAGAGTGAAACTCCTTCTGGGAGATGCCATGAACCTGAGCCAATTTGCCGATGGTAGTTTTGATCTTGTGACAATGGGTTTTGGACTTCGAAACGTTTCTGATATCAGGAAGTGTTTAAAAGAAATCAAACGAGTGTTAAAGAAAGATGGAGTGTTTGTCAATTTGGATGTGGGGCGAGTGCGACCCAAATTCTTAAAATACTTTGCTGATTTTTACTTTTTCAAAATTGTTCCTTTGTTCGGGTATTTGCTCTATGGAAAGGAAAATGAGATGTTTGATTACCTTCCCCATTCTTCAAAAGCCTATCCTGACCAAGAAACACTCGCTGAAATCTTAAAGGAAATTGGGTTTCAAAACGTACGGTTTCAAAATTTTGTTTTTGGAAATGCGGTAGCTCACATTGCCGAAAAAAAATCTTAAAAATAACAAATTGCCTTTTTGTCTGATTTTGCGGGCATTTTGTTCATTTTTTTTGGTCTCCGTTGGTACATTCCCCAAAAAATCCAATGGATTTCCCTAAATTATTCCAAATCTCCGTTGCTTTTTTTCGCAATTTGTCGTTTAATTCCCTATACAGGTAGGATATCTCAACATGAAACGATGGTTAGTTCTTATAACAATTCCCCTTGTTTTATTGGATTGTTCCAATAAAAAGAAGGGTTTATTACTTCTCCCATTTTTGGGACTCGGTGACGGTGCAACACAAACCGCTCCCGATTCAGGCAAAAGTGATGGCACATTCACTGTGGTTGGTTTAGAAACCACTGACACAAGCCAAATCACGGCACCCGCAGAACCTACTCCTGCTCCAGCAGAAGGTTCTAATAACAGTGGAGACCAAACATCCACAACCAATCCTGAGCCTAGTCCAACAACGACTCCGGAACCTACAACTACGACAAATCCAGAGCCAGAAACAACGCCAGCACCAGCACCTGTTGTTACGACTCCTGCTCCCACACCTACTACAGTTGTGAACGAAACAACAGTTGTTGTAGTCGACCAAACCAATGGTGGTAGTTTTAATTTTGAAACCAACGTCACTGTTCCTGTCACGGTAGTGGTTGGAAATGAATCAGGCCCAGTAGCAAACGCTCCCGTCACTGTGACGGAAACAATAACCACTGGACAACCCAATGTGGTTGGCGTAGGAACTACTGACTCCAATGGATCAGTAACAATCCCTATTAGCGTTCCACCAACAGTCACTACTGTAGAAATCAGTGTGATCGGAGTGAATCCAACTACTGGTGAAGTAGTAGAACTGAATGGAACAGCTCCCGTACAACAACCTGCAACAGGTGGATCTGGAACTGTGGTAGTTGCTCCCGTTGTCAATGTCGATACAACAAACTTCCAACCTGTGAATGGTTGTGTGCAAGCTGTTGATACTGATTGCGACGGAATTGCCAATATTTACGATGAATTCCCGGAAGATCCAAGTCTTGCTACTACAGCACGTTCTGGCAGATACACAATTGCTTTCGAAGATTTATTTCCATCTGCAGGAGATGCAGACTTAAACGACCACTCAACTGTGTTTAGCACTGAGATGGACAAAACACCAGCGAACAAAGTAAAGGTGATTCGTGGAACTTACACCCATGTTGCAAAGGGTGCAGGATACAATCATGAACTCAGACTTTCTTTAAATGTCACAACCAGTGCAACAGTACAAGTGAATTATGTGGACGGAAGTGGAAAACCATGGAAAGGTTGCGCTGCTGCACCTAAATACACTGCCAATGCTACTGGAGACTGTACTGGTGGAACTTTTACCGCAGCACAACTCAAACGAGGAATTCTCATCCTTCCAAGTTCCGACAAAACTCTTTTTGGAAGTAAAAACGCACCTACTGCCGGAACAACTTTCACCATCAACGACTTTGTTCGTGGAGTGACTGCACATATCACTGTTACATTTGAAGAACCAGTAGATTTGAATCAGACTAAAAACCTTGTCGGTGGGCATTTGAACTACTTCCTTGCCATCAACCAAAAGACAGATGGTGTGTTCCGACAAATCTATCGCCCTGGTTTCTATAAAAACAGTGCAGGAAAAGATTCATTCCTAGACAGCAAAGGATTCCCTTGGGCCATCATTGTTCCAGGAATCTTCAACCACCCAACAGAAGGTGCCGATATTCGTAAACCGTCTACTTCTGGTTATGTTTTCTTTAATGATTGGGTGAGCTCAAACGGTGTGGCACATAAAGACTGGTATTTAAATGCAGACCAAATTCCAACGGCAAACCGTCCTTCATATGTAGTCCGAGTGAGTGACTTCTATGTTGACAATGGGTTTTCCGCCTACCTCATCAAAGCAGTTCAGAAAAACGCTTTGGAAGTTTCGGCAAGTTTGATCGTAATCGGTGCCGCTCTCGGGTTCCTGATGAAAAAACGATTGGGAAAACAACAAGCAGCTTAAAAGAGAAACCTACCTCGAAAAAGAAATCCTTCCTCCAAATCCTGGGGGGAGGATTTTTTGTTTTATGACCTCTGTCCTCCGCTTTGCGGACTCGTCGTATTTTCTATCTGGAAACTTTGAACTCGATTTAGAATCCAACCACCCCATCCTTGTCGATCCTTTGTGGAAAGGAACCGTTTTAGAAAACCATCTCCATAAGTATCCACTTCCTATCCTGGATTCCCCAAAGTCCTTCTGTCTTGTAACCTCAGGGTCAACAGGCCTTCCTAAAATGGTTTGGAAAGAATGGTCTGAGATTGAATCCGAAATTGCCTTTTGGACTAGGGAAGAAAAAATCCAATCGCTTTTCCAAGAAACAAAACCCAATGGACTTGCGGTCTCTGTGCCTCTCTGCCATCTCTACGGCCTTTTGTGGGGGTATTTGATCCCCAAACGGCTTGGTGTTTCCATAAACATAGGAGCTCCCAAAGAAGGGACAAAGCTCTGGATCACATCGGCTTCCCAAATGCAAAAAACATTCGATGCCGCTGCTCTACTTCCCCCAAATGCAATTGTTTCTGGAATGAAGTTCCCGGTTCCCTTAGCCCGAACCTTCCGAGAGAAAGGTGGGATTTCTGTTTTGGAAATTTACGGATCTACAGAAACCGGAGCCATTGGTTACCGCGACCCACTCCGCCAGAACCGGTTTCAAATTCTAGACGAGGTAGAAACAAAATTTTATCTTCAGGAAGGAACGGAAGAATTTGAACTCCAAATTCGGAGTCCATATTTATCTCAAAAATATTTTTATCAAGAAGAACATGGATGGGTTCGCCACGACATCCCACCAAACGAATACTATGCGACAAATGATTTAGGGAATGGATCAGAACTCGGATGGTACCTTTTGGGAAGGAAAGACCGAATCATCAAACATTTCGGGAAACGTGTTTCTTTGGATCGAATTGAGTCCGAGATCCTTGGTTTGTCTCTACCAGGAGAATTTGTTTGTGTTGGTATTTCAGGTGAACTCGGAGACAGTATCGGTCTTTTTAGCTCAACAAATCTAACACCTAACGAATTGATCATTCAGCTGCGTAAAGAATTACCGGAAAGCCATATCCCAAAAGTTGTTTTGACAAATAAACAAATCCCAAAATTACCCAATGGCAAAATAGACTACCCTAACATAACCAATCTATGTAGTCAGGAATATGACAGAGGAAAAGAAGATTTTTAGAAAGAAATACAAGAAGAAATAGTAGACCAATCGTTCTATAGTTTTTTATCTTGTGTTTATGAGACACAGAGAAATTCTTCTGGAATACAAAGTTCATCCTTTATGGCATTTTTTAGAACAAACTTATGGTTTTGAGCAGGCCTTTCGTATGTTCAAACCATATGAAGGTGCTAACATCTTACCAAAACTTGTGGATCAAAACACAATGGTAGTGACGATGCCACTGATTCTATCAAACACAAATTATGTGGGGACTCATTTCGGTGGATCTCTCTACTCTATGTGTGATCCATTTTTTATGTTTTTACTGATGATGAATTTGGGAAAAGATTATATGGTTTGGGACAAAGGTGCAAAAATTGATTTTGTGAAACCTGGTGAAGGTACTGTCACCGCAACCTTTCATATCCCCAATAGCGAATTTGAAGATTTAAAAGAACTTTTAAAAAGAGAGAAAAAAACCATTCGAACCTATGAAACCGAAGTAGTTGGCGAAGATGGGAAAACCGTTGCCAAACTCACTAAGGATCTATACATCCGAAGGTTAGTTTAAGTTTTAAAATTGGATTCGGTTGCTCCCATCAAACTGAGATCTGGGCAATCGAAATTCCAATTTAGATCTAGACTTCAGACGAATAAATGAGGCTCCTTTAGGGCATTCACCCGACCAAGAATACCCAAATTTTGTTTCTGTAAATAACTCTTGTTTGATGGTTACTCGATCAGAATTCAAAAACAGAACTTCCACAACTGGGCTTTTGTTTGTTGTTTCCAAAAAAATTCTTCCAACCCTAGCAGATCCATATTCTGAAAGTTTCCATTCCCAAACTCTTCCATGAAATTCATATTCATAGTTAGGTGATTTAGGAGGTAAGGTCGCTGCCACTTGGTATTCTCTTAGTTGGGTTTTTCGAAACTCAGATCCAATTCCCAGATCCCAATATTTTTGCGAATAAAACAAACCATAGTTTAAAGGAAGGCCAATCGAAAGGATGAGGAGTAAGGGAGAAAACCAAACTGTTTTTCTAAATTTGTCAAAAGAAGAAGAAAATCCAGTTCCCTTTTCTCCGAGTAAAACCAAATAAAAACAAAGAAAAGCCCCATCTGAATTTTGGATTTGGACTCCGAATAAAAACGGCAAAATAAGAAGTAAACTTTGTTTCCAAAGTCCCCTTTCCCATAAAAATAGAGAGATAAAAAAGAAAAAAACAAAGGAACCAAGAAATCCTAAATCATGAACCAACCACAAAAAGAAGTTAGGTGGAAAATCGATCATTTCATTTGTAGTTTTTGTTCCTATCCGGGAAGGATCGAGAAGCCCAAGAGGAAAAGATCCAATCCCATTTCCTAACCAAAGATTGTTTTTGATCCCTTCGAGACAAATTGTCAAAAGTTCTGCTCGCATTAAGTCCATTCGTTTGAGAGCCAAATAAGGTTCCTTTTTCCAAACAGGGAGGGCATCCATCGTTCGTTTGGATAACTCCACCAAATCCCAATCTTTTTGTAAAAAGCTGAGACCGTATAAAGCCAAAAATCCCAAAATAGGAATGAGTAAATACAATCCAATCCTAGTGATTCTTTTTTTGGTAATGGAGATAATCCACAAATCAGTTGTTAGATGGATGATCCCAATTGCATTGGAGATGGCCCAAACGATCCAGAAAGCTTTCCCTTGTGCCAGTCCGAGCCATGTCACAAATAAAAAAGAAATCATCGCAAGAACCAAACTAAATCTTTCTTTGGACTTACGCCAGTTTGTGATCAGTTTAGAAATCCAAAGAAGAGATAAAACAGGAAGGATCCAAGAAGCCGATCCTGAATCTTGAAAGAGTCCAGTGCTACGACCTACCTTTACACTTTCCAAAGTACCCGCTGAAAAAAAATCTAAACTCCAAATGGATTGGATGCTCATTACTAATAAATTAATTCCCAATCCTAAAAATAATCCGAACCGAAGTTGTTCCGACAAACTATCCTTAGATGGTGTAGGCATAGATCTTTCTTCAGAAAATAGATATAAGATCACAAAAGAAGTAGGTACTAAAATCTTACAAGAAAGTCCCATGGCTTCTCTTGAAGACAGAGTTGGAAAATAAAAATACTCTTGGATCCCAAGCCCAGTCACCAAACCAAGGCCTTGGTATTGGAAAAGACAAAGCACTGTCAAAAGACAAAGAAAAAATATAAAACCAAAATAGGTAGAATACCAAATGGGCAGATTGGATTTTCCTGTTGGATTACGAATCATCCAATCGGTGAGAATTTGTTCGGATTGTTTGGGAAGGGCTGTTTCATTTCTCCCAAGAAGGACTAAGATGAGTTCCCTAGTCCAGATCCCAAGAATCGAACCAAGAAACAAACCAACTAGCTGGTAGGAACCAACCATTGGCAAACCAGATAGATACGGCAGACGTAAAAAAGTAAATACACCAAGAGCTGTGAAGATCCTCCCCCATTTCCTCTGGTACATCTGCGGAAAAAATCCAAAGGCAAATTGTAAAAGAAAAGAAGGATAAAAATGACTGCCGGGAACTGGTTCCACATACCGATGCAGACTCCAAACAGAGAAGGTGCAGAAAAAAAAGAAAAGGAGATCAGAAAAAGGTAAAGAACGCAGTCTGGCTAGAAAACTCACGATAGAGAGAGTGCAAAGCCTTGGTCAGTGAATCAATTGTAAAATTAAGGAAATCGGGAGAATTTGGGGTCTGAGGGAAAAAGGAACTAGGGATTTTCTCTTAGTCGAGAGAATCCACATCCATTCCCGTTGCAGGATAAGCAGAAAGAGAATCCATGCGGTAACCAGCACGGTTACGGCTCTTCGCCATTTGTTCTGCAAATTCCACAGTAAATCTTGTCCACGGAATTGCCTTGAGTCTCGCCAAAGGAATTTTTTTCTTAGTTCCTTCGCAGATCCCGTAGGTTCCGTTTTCAATCTTTTCTAACGCAAGTTCTATCTCGCGCAGAGTTTCAATTTCATTTTCAGTCAAAACAGAAGTTAAGGCCTCTGAATTGAGTTCGGATGCAATGTCTGCAATATCACCCATCTCTTTCAATCCAGAAGGAGAACTGGTGTCTTCCCACTGGTTGAGTTTGATTAAGAGGGACTCTTTTTTCTCTTGGAGGAGCTCACGCACCTCTTCGATGAACTTTTTGTCCACTCCCTTCTCTGCTGATGAAGATTTTGCAGCTGGTTTCGGCATCTTAATCCTTAGACTTTGGATTCCTTGTGATCAGTATGAGATTTGCAAAATTTGCAATATTTTTTAGTCACAAGTTTTTCCGACTTTGTCTTCTTGTTTTTAGTCTGGAAGTAATTTGACCGCCCAGGTATCGCACATGGGACACAGGTTAGTTTTATGATTTCTCTCATAATTTATGCCATGACGTACCGACCCCATATATAGTCAATCGACAATAGCTGGTTTTTTCGATTCCCTTCTGAAATAGGTCGCAAATAAACTTCCAAGAAGGGAATGGGTCAAACTCGATAAAGCACTAGGAATTGCCGTGTTCGGATCCAAAAAATGAGTCCTGGCAAGCACTGCCCCGAGCCCTGAATTCTGCATTCCCACCTCAATCGAAATGGTTTTTGCTGTTTTTGCATCTTTTGTCAGATACCAACTAAAAACCCCACCGAAACCAAACCCACCTAGATGCAAAAGAATCACTGCAAAGAAGATTCGGAAGTCGGAATTTAGGATGGTATCTTTTCCACTGGCAATGATCGAAGCCACAATCATCGCAATTAAGAGTACAGAAAGTACGGGAAAAAAATCTTGGATCTCTTTTGTGAGTTTTGGAAAAATCGATTTTAAAAACAATCCTAAACCAACAGGAACTAAAATCACTTGGAAGGTTGTGATCACAAGACCCAAACGATCAATCTCCAAACGACTCCCTATGAGAACCGCCACAAGGAATGGTGTCATCATAATCCCAAGGATCGTGGAGACAGATGTTAAGGTAACACTAAGAGGAACATCTGCTTTGGATAAAAACGTAATCACATTGGAAGCCGTTCCACCCGGGCAACAGGAGACAAGAATGAGTCCCACTGCAAAGGCTTCTGGGAGTTGGAATAAGTACCCAAGCGAAAACCCAAGTGTTGGCATAATCGTATATTGTAATACAGTTCCAATCAGAATTGGTTTTGGTTGTTTTAAGATTCTGATAAAATCTTCGGCTTCCAAAGTGAGTCCCATCCCAAGCATAATGGCACCGAGGCTATAAGTGATCCAAGGCCCTCGAAACCAAATGATCTTTTCAGGAAATAAGAACCCAATCCCTGAGATGAAAAGAAGTACAACTGGAAAAGCAGTGACAATCAGTTTAGAAATTTTAGTGATCATAATGAATTCAAATCAACCCTTTCACCTAACTTTGGCTTAGGTATTCTTTTAAAGTTTCTTTCACTCGGGCCACATGTTCTTCTTCAATCGCAATATGAGGAGCCATTCGAAGTCGTCCCAGTCGCACCGCAGCCGTGATTTTCCTTTGTTTTAAAAAGGCTTGGATGGCTTCCGGTTGGAACTTGGACGGATCTTTGTGACCTGTGATCGCAATGATTCCCGTTTTCACATTGGGAAAAGCATCGGATTCCAATGTAAAACCTAAATCATGAAGAGCGTCCTTAAACATTCCCGCCACTTCATAAATCCGTTCCCGCACGCGGTCGAAACCAAGGGTGGACAACATCCGCAATGATGCATAAAAATAAATCCAGTCATTGAAGTTGATTGTACTTTGTTCAAATTGGTCGGCGGCGGGTTTCCATTCATTTCTATAAGGAAAATAACTGGAATCGTTCACCACACTGGCCTGGCCTTTGAAGATCAGTTGGAATCCATTGGATTCTTCTTTGGATAGATACACCACTCCAAGTCCCAAAGGACCGAGTAACCACTTCCAGGCGGCAAATGCACAGAAAGCCACTTTTATTTTTCCAAAATCAAGGGGGATATGACCCACGGCTTGGCTTCCATCAACCACAAGTTTCGTGTGATGGGTTTCACAAAGTTTAGAAACGGCTTCCATATCAAAAGCCACTCCCGTACACCAATGAACAGGTGATAGGCTAAGAATATATACATCCCCTTTTTCTAATTCATTTTTTAGGTTGGTTAAAAATTCGTCGGGAGTTTTACCCACAGGGATAAATTCTAAATCCACACCCTTTTCTTTCCAATGTTCCCAAGGATAAACATTACTTGGGTATTCATTCTCCAGAACTAAAATTCTTTTTCCTTTTGGGATTTGAATGCTATGAGAGTAGAGATTGATCCCCTCACTCGTGTTATGTACAATCCCTATCTCGGATGGATCACAATGTAAAATTTCCGCGATGTAACCGCGGATGGCAGATTTGATTGCCGGTTCCGCAAAACTCGGGGCAAAGATACCGAACTTTGCGTATTCCTGAAAGTAGAGATTCATCATCTGGGTAGCATAGGTGGAAACAGGTGTGGTCCCACAATAATTCAACCAAACGGAATCATTCTGTACGGGGAAATACTTGGAGATCCCTTTCCAAGAAGGAAAAGGAGGGAAGGAAGGAAGTTCATTGTGATTAGGAAGCATTCAAAAATAGAAATATCTGAAGCGACAGAAGAGAAAAGTAAAAAAAAATGGGACAGTGCTCTCTTCTAGGATTTACCTCTCTCGTTCGGCGTTTAGCCATAATATCGCCCTATTCCGCAAACTGATTGGGCCAAAAACCAAGTTTACCGCCATCATCAAATCCAATGCCTATGGGCATGGACTCCTTGCTACGGCCTCCATTGCCCTTGATGCCGGTGCTGACTATTTGGGAGTCAACTCTTTAGAAGAAGCTTTGTCCATTCGTCGTGTATTTACCAAAGCCACCATCCTCATTATGGGAAGTATTCCGGATCTAAAAGAAAGAAAGGAATCTTTGGCGGACGAAAACTTTTGGGTGATGGTCTCTCGCATCGAAGAAATCGAAATTTTATCCAAACTTTCCCCCACTCCCAAAATCCATTTGAAAGTGGATACGGGGATGTCTCGTTTAGGAATTCCAACAAACACTGCTGAAGTTTTGGCCAAAGAAATTTTTGAAAAAAAACTCCCTCTTGCGGGAATAGCCACCCACTTTGCCAGCACAGAAGATTTTACAGAACATAGTTATTCTATGTTACAACTCGGTAGGTTTCAAGAAACAATCGATACATTCGCTAAACACGGGTTTATCGATCTTATTTGCCACTGCGCTTCTTCTGCCTCAGCAATGTTATTTTCAGAAGCAAGGATGGATTTGGTTCGTGTGGGAATTTCTCTTTACGGACTTTGGCCAAGTCTTGAAACCAAACTCTCTCTTTCCCTCATGAAAAAAGATGTGGGGATGTTAAAACCAGCACTCAGTTGGAAAACTCAAATCCAACACATCCAAAACCTAAACCAAGGGACTTTTATTGGGTATGGCTCCACTTATAAAACCACACACGATACGAAATTAGCAGTTGTTCCCGTCGGATACTATGAGGGGCTCGATCGGAAACTTTCGAACCATGGGTATATGCTCGTTCGGGGAGAACGGGCAAAAATTTTAGGAAGAATCTGTATGAATATGACAATGCTTGATATCACACATATTCCTGACGCTAAACTGGGAGACGATGTAGTCATCCTTGGGAAATCAGGAAATGAAACCATATCAGCAGATGATCATGCAGCTTGGACTGGAACCATCAACTACGAAGTGGTCACAAGAATTTTGGGATCATTCCCTCGTATCATTGAAGACTAGAGGATCTTATGTCAGAAAGACAAATTTATAATTGGAAAAATCATAGACTAACTTACATTAAACATAAGTCTCTGAATCCCAAGTCCAAAGAAACAATTGTTCTCATCGGTGGTTGGTGTTCTGCGGCTGGATATTGGGGTCTCAACATTCCTTTTTTCCGCCAATTTGGAGATGTCATCGAACTAGATTTAGTTGGTCATTATCCTGCAGAAATTTTTGATCAAAAAAAAGGACTCACCCTCCAAGATTTTTTAGAAACACAAGCCCAAGGAATTTGGGCCTCTGCTGGTGAAAAAGACATCACCCTTGTGGGCCATTCTACAGGTGGGATGGCAGTACTTGCGATTGCTTCTTTATTTCCACAAAGGATCAAACAAGTCATCTCGATTGCCCCTTATGTCCATGGTCCCGTTCCTGGGGTTTTAAAAATCGGTGTTATGGGACTTCGTGCGAACTTAGGTAGTTTTTTTGACTTTGGATTTAAAATTGGGAAATCCCTTCCGAAAGCCTTACAAATTGGATTTTCCTACGGAGTGTATGATTCTTCTGCCTTCCACGCACGAGAAGACATCAAACAATTCCTAAAAGATTACAATCCTCAATTTGAATGTTTGAACCCAAGATATATTCTAATGATCCTGGAGATGTTGGATAGAACCGACATACGTCCCATTGTATTTGGGAACCAAGTCCCCACCTTAATTATGCGTGGGGAAGAAGATCCCATCATTCCAGGAAAGGATGTGATGGAACTCGAAAGAACCACTCCTCATGTAAAAGCAGTTTTATTTTCTGAATGCGGACATTTTGTACACATGGAAAAAAAACAAGCCGCAGAAAAAGTGATGAAAGACTTTCTTCTAATGAAAAAATCTTCTGCGACAAAGAAGTCTTTTTTCTAAATCAAGTGACCTTAAATTACATGAGGAAACAAAAGGTTTAAAATAGAAAGTATCTATCTAAAACAAACGATGGCCTAAACTCGGGAGTTGATTTCGAATTTCGCTTAACTTTTGTAAGTCGATTTCGGCAATTACAAAACCCACTTCTTTGTCTAACTCATCTAAAATTTCTCCCCAAGGAGAAATGATGAGAGAGTGGCCAAAGGTTTTCCGATTTCCGTGCGGATCATGGGTTCCTGTTTGCCCTGGTGCGATTACATACATAAAATTCTCAATGGCACGAGCGCGGAGCAATACATGCCAATGGGCTTCGCCGGTGGGAACTGTGAAAGCTGCTGGCAAAAAACAAAGTTCCACTCCTTTCTCAGAAAGACTACGAAAGAGTTCCGGGAAACGAATGTCATAACAGATCGCAGAAGAAATTTTTCCATATTCTGTCTGGACAACGTCAGGAACTTTGCCTCCACTTTCTGTGGAATTCGATTCGCTGTAATTGAATCCGTCACCCACCACTGCATTGAATAAATGAGCCTTGTGATAACGAAAGATTTCCTTTCCTTCGGGATTTGTGAGAACAGCAGTGTTGTAAACCTTTCCTGTTGGCGCCTTAGTGGGAAAACCACCTCCAAGTAGAAAGATTCCCAGGTCTTTTGAAGTTTCTTGTAAAAAAGCATTTGTCTCTTCTTCGATTTGACCAAGAAGATTTTTTTTCTCTGATTCACTTCCCATAAAGGAAAAATTTTCGGGAAGGCCTATGACTTTGGCACCAGCACTTGCCGCCTCTTCCACAAGTTGCCTACACTTAGTTAGGTTATTTGAGATTCTTGCTGTACTTGTGACTTGCACTGCGGCGGCTTTAAATTTCATTATCATAAATGAGGACTTTTATGAACCACCATTCCGAAAAAATCAATCATATCTTGGAAGCTCTTCCTTATTTGATCAAATATTCTGGGAAAACCATTGTCATCAAATATGGCGGGGCGGCCATGGTGGAAGAAGAATTAAAAGCGTCTTTTGCTGAAGATATTGTACTTCTTAAATATTTAGGGATCAATCCTGTTGTGGTTCACGGTGGTGGACCCGAAATCAATGCTCTTATCAAGTCTCTCAACCTAAATACCCAGTTCATTCGTGGACACAGGGTCACTGATGAAGCCACAATGGAAGTGGTGGAGATGGTTCTCACAGGAAAAGTGAACAAACAAATTGTTTCTCTTATCCAAGAAAAAGGCGGAAAACCAGTGGGTCTATCGGGTAAAGATGGTGGGCTTGCCATCGCAGAAAAATACCTAATGGAAGTGGAAGCAGAAGATGGTAAACTTCAAAAAGTAGACTTAGGCCTTGTAGGAGAAGTGACGGAAGTAGATCCCAATATTTTACTCACCTTACAACGTGAAGGTTTTATTCCTATCATCTCACCTGTCGCTATGTCCAAAGAAGGACAAACTTTAAATATCAATGCAGATACAATGGCAGGAGCCATTGCAGAAGCCCTTCACGCAGACAAACTCATTTTACTCACCGACACTCCAGGAATATTGATTGATGGGCAGTTGGTAACGGGTCTCAAAAAAGCAGACATTCATGGACATATAAAAACTGGACAGATCTCCGGTGGCATGATACCAAAAGTAGAGTGTTGTTTGCGAGCCATTGACTCTGGAGTCAAAAGAGCCCACATCATTGATGGAAGAGTTGCTCATTCCGTATTAATTGAAATTTTAACCAACCAAGGGATTGGAAGTTTGATCGAACAAGGATAGATTCGGATGCCTACTAAATTACTAACATTAGGTCTGATTTCAGACATTACCAGCCGGATCAATTCACATGAGGATTTGGATACACTTCTTAGTGAAATCATGGGCATCACTCGGGATGTTTTACAAACAGAAGGTTCTTCTCTACTCCTATATGACAAAGAAAATGATCAGTTGGTTTTTAATACTACCAGCGGTCTAAAAGAAGAATCCCTTGCTCACCTAACAGTTCCTAGGGGAAAAGGGATTGCAGGAATGGTTCTCGAAACTCTCAAACCAGAAATAGTCAACGATGCTACCAATGATCCAAGAATTTTTAAAGCCATCGATCAAACTGTGGGATATGTTACAAGGAATTTACTTTGTGTTCCCATGATTGCCCAAGGAGAAGTGCAAGGTGTACTCGAAGCAGTAAACTCTCTCGACAATCGTGATTTTAATCATACAGACATTAAAATTTTAAAGTACCTTTCGAACCTTGCAGCCATTGCGGTGAAAAATCGCCTTCTCATTGATAGTTTAAACCTCCGAGCCACCGAACTCAATGGTTTATTCAAAATCTCCCAAGCCCTTGCCAATATCCAAAGTTCTGATGAATTTATGGACCTCGCAGTCAAAACCATTTCCGAAGTTTTACAAGTAGACCGCGTCACTCTTAACTTTGAAAAAATTGAAAAGAAAGGTCTTCCTAGGTCCAAATCCAAAGGATTTTCTGATCAAATCCATGACGAAGATGTGGAAGTTTTGTTATTTGCAGACAAAGCAGATTGGATGTTCAAAGGATACAAAATCATTACAGCCAATTCACCACAAGGGATTCAACTCACTCACAAAGGCCTTTTCCAACATAGTATGATCCTTTTCCCCATTCTGAAAAACAAAGAATGGTTAGGATCTCTTGTTGTATCTGATAAAACTTCTCGAACAAGGTTTGATGAGATGGACATTCGGATTCTACGCACTCTTACCAACCAAGTTGGGGAAGCATACACTGCCCTACAAGTAAAGATACAAAGTGAACGTTTGAAAAACATAGACCGTGATATGCAAGTAGCGGCGATGATCCAAAAACATTCCCTGCCTATCATCCCCAAGCAATATTCATTATTAGAATTCGATACCTACTACCAAGCATCACGCGAAATCGGCGGAGACTTTTATGATATGGTGGTTCATGGAAAAGATGAAGTTTCTGTAATCATTGCCGATGTGTCAGGGAAAGGAACTCCAGCCGCACTTTTTATGGAGTTTTCCAAAACGGTTTTGCAACAAGAAGTTTCCAAAACCACTTCCACAAGTGAAGCCCTATTCAATGCCAACCAAATCTTACAAGATAAATCTGGTTTTTTAATGTTTGTTACTGCTATGCTTGTGCGTATCAATATGACAAAAAAAGAATTAACATATTCTTCAGCTGGTCATAATTTACAAATCATCTATCGCAAAAAACACCATAAAATCCAACATCTTTCAGGGAAAGGCCAACCAATGGGAATTGGCAATTGTGAATTCTCAGAACACACTGTGAGTTATTTGCCCGGAGATCTTTTGGTATTGTATACAGATGGTGTGACAGAAGCCATGAATATGAAGGAAGAACTTTTTTCAGAAGAAAGATTGGAATCTGTCATCTTATCTCATATCAACGATCCTCCAGAAGTCATCAGACAAGCTATTTTACAAAAAGTAAGTGAATTTGTGGGAGAAGCAGAGCCGCACGATGACCTTTCTCTCTTTATTATTCGTCTAAACTAATAATAAGGAGTTTTTATGAAACGCATTCTATATGCCATAGCAGTGTTCTTTCGATTGGACAAACTGCACAAAGCCATGTTAGATGCTGTCATCGAAACACGTGTTAAAAACGCGCTACAAACATCTGACAAACTACGTAAAGAACAAGATCGTTTGCGAGAAAAAGAATTTCGCAAACAAATGGAGGACTTACAAAACAATCACAACAGCAGTTTTGAAAACTATAAATTAGAAACAGACAACCTAATTCGCATTTTTAAAAACCAAATCCTTGTGGAAAAAAAAGAAGTTCTGAAAGAACGCGAAATCGTAAAAGAAATGCAACGACAAGCCATGATCCGCGACAACAGATTCCAACATTATATTCTACGATTCAAAGAAATCCTATTTGTAAACAAAAAGGTAGTGGAATCCATCCAAAGTCTGGTGAAAGTAGAATCCAACATCGAAGACCTGTTATACGAAATTGATAACTACGATGAAAGCAAATTTATCAAAAAACCAGAAATGATTTTGGACACAGAATTCTTAAAAGAACTTCATAAAAAAGAAGAAGAGATCAGGGACAATATCCTCAAGTTTCAGAAAAAAGTAGAGAATAGCTGATCTTAACGATCAGCCTTTCGCCTTCATCGAATTGGGTTGTCCTGTCGAGGCAAGGAGTGCTCGCCAGAGTGTACTCCTCTCCGGACGTAATACCTTTCTCTCCGCAATGGCAAGGGAAATTGGCATCACCGTAAACACATTGTTCCAAATCCCGACCACACAGCCTGTCCTACCAGCAAAAGCAGCATGGACTGCATTTTGAGCCAGGAACCCACAGAACACAGAATCTTCTGCATTGGCGGGAACAGACCGAATGATATAACTCGGATCGATGTATTTTAGATTCAGAGTCACCCCTTCTTTTTTGAAGTAATCGGTGATTTTATCTTTGATAAAAATTCCAATGTCCGCCAACTTCTTGTTACCTGATTGGTCTTTTTCACCTTTGTCTTCAAAAAACTTTTGTCCGGCACCTTCTGCCAAAATCACAACGGCATGACCTCTTTTTTGCACTCGTTCTTTGAGAACGGTTAAAAAGGCTCCGTCTCCTTCTAAATCAAAATCAAGTTCAGGAATGAGGACAAAATTTACATTTTTAGAAGCAAGAGCCGAATTCACAGCGATGAAACCGGAGTGGCGACCCATCAGTTTCACTAAGCCCACACCATTAGGTGCTCCTTTTGCTTCTTCATGAGCACAGTTCACCGCCTCTACCGCCTTACTAAAAGCAGTCGAGAAACCAAAAGTTTTTTGGACATAGTTGATATCGTTATCGATGGTTTTGGGAATTCCAACAATGGCAATGTCTTCTTTGCGTTTTCGCACTTCTTCTTGGATGGCCTGGGCCCCGCGAAGGGTTCCGTCCCCACCAATACAAAACAACATCTTCACTCCATAGAGGAATAATGTATCCACCATATCTCCAATATTTTGGTTCCCTCGCGAAGATCCAAGAATGGAACCACCGAAGTTCATGATATGGGCCACCTTGTCGGGTGTGAGTTCCACAGGTCTATGTCCAAATTTTTTCACAAGGCCTTCATATCCAAAAGGGAAACCCAAAATACGAGGCACTTTGTAGCGGTAGTGAAGTTCCATCACAAGAGCACGGATGACATCGTTGATTCCAGGGCAGAGGCCACCACAAGTGACAATGCCTGCAGTGACTTCTTCGGGACGAAAATAGATCTTTTCTTTGGGGCCAGCTTGTTCAAAGAATACGGGGCTTGTTTCTACGGTTTTTTTAGCATCTGCGGGGCCAGAAAATATCGTTTGGAAAAGGACGACGGAGTTGTCTTCCGTCCAGTAGTCATACCCTGCTGGGTTTGGAATGGTGCAAGGACCAAATTGTTCAACCTTGGTATCGTTTTCATTCATTGATAAAACTTATAACAAAAAAAGAGAGAGAGGAAAGCAAATTTCATTGCCAAACTAAGGAAAAGCGGGCAGAAATGCTTTTAGATGCTTAAAAAGACAGTATTACTAACCATCCTCGTCTCCATTGCGAGTTACAGTCTTTTTGCACAAGGTCTACCTTTCTTTTCTAGTTATTCCTTTTCAGACCCAAGAGCCTCTTTATTCCAAGTTGGCGGCGCGCATAATGGGAATTTGGCGATCCTCATCCCATTTCGTTTCCCTAAAGAATTAGAACTTGGATCGGATAGTTCTCTACCCAAGTCATATGATCCAATTGCTGGGATTCAAATTTTTTCTTCCATCACACCTTTTTCTACGACGAATCCTTACCGCAATCCAGAAGGAAATTTTGATGTTAGGCCCGAGAGAATGAACTCGGCTCTCCTTTCCTACCAACCCAATGTCACTTATGTGTACTACCGCAATGGATTTACCTTTGACTTAGGGCTCAGTATGGGGATGTCTATGAACCAAGGTGGTTCTGGGTATGTAGACATTGCAGAATCTAAGGTGAGGATCAAATACAGACTCAATCGGAATCTATTTTCTTTTATCAAAAACTCTCGTTGGGAACTTTTTTTACAACTCTCCGAACTACATAGGTTTGATTCGTCGGAGTATATGAATCGATTCAACTCCTCCATTCGTGCCCAAGAACCTTCCAGAACCAACTTCGTCGGAAGGCAAGTCTACGTAACACCAGGAATTAGTATTTCGAATAGCAACTTAACCTTTGAAGGTATGGTTCGTGTTCCCATCAACGCAAGGGAAGCGGGTCGTACTTTGGACGAACTTTGGGCTCCAGAGATCCAAGGAAACTTAGGGCTTAAGTATTATATGCCCGTAGCTCCCACATCGCATTCTAACTAGTTAGTCATTTGTTAGCTTCCATTCAAAGGTTGCCAAACCAACCACAACAATCATTTCCAAAACAAAATAAATTTCACAAAGCACTGTGGTTTGTTCCAAATTTAAAACCAGATATACCATTGTGAATACACAGTATAAAAAGTTCGCAGCAGCAATCACACGCAAATAAAACTTCCATTGGAACGGATTTAAAAAATAACATAACAAAGAATAAACGGCGTAAATAAAAGGAACTATTGATAAAACATAAAGTGTATCTATTGGCATTCCCAAGGAATCGATAAACAAAGGAAGAACGAGAGAAAGTAACACTCCAGAAAGAATGGCACCTAGACCATCGATTAAAAAAATATACTTTGGATTGTTTTTTAAAAACTGAATTTGTGAATTCATAAATTGGTTTATTTTTCCTTTGGGCACATCGAATTTGATGTGATACTAGAACCCAATCCTATAACGACCGGGCTCTACGCTTCAATCTTTCCAATATGATTTTTGTATCGATCACTTTTCTATATAGGAAAGGATTTTCGCTTCGATCCCTTGTGCGGGAAAAAATTCCAGAAAACCATTATCATCATTGTTAGACTTTATTCTCCTTTTTCACTTAAATATACCACTCAAATAAACTTCAAGATTAATTCTAATGGGCATCAAATACGTATTAAAATCATTTTGAGAACAATAACCAATTACTTCTTTTGCAAATTTTACATTCCAATCCATTGTTAGTTGAAAATCTCTCGGAAAATAAGCCCGATTCCTTGATTCCCAATAACTTTGCGATTTTTCGTTGGTTACTGGACTGATTCCAATATAAACTTCCTTTCCGCGAAGTTTCTCAGTAAAAATATCAATCAATCGTAAATCAAAAAATGGCTGTGTTAAAAATCCATCGGCCCCTGCATCTATTTTCATTTCGATGTAATCAAACTCATCTTTGATCCCACTACGGTATTGGTCAACAGCCGCATAGACTTTTAGCGAACTCATTTCTTTTTTTAATTTTTTGATCAGTTTGGTCGAAGTTGTCTGGTAAACTTTCCTGGACATATCCGTAGGTGGATCTCCCTTGATGACAACTACAGAAGATATACTATTTTTTTGAAGAAATTCAATGATATGATCACAATGATCTAAATCAAAGTCAATTGCTCGTAGATGAGGAATTACATTTGGAAAAATATTTTGAATCTTTGATGCGGCAACCCAACTTCTAGTTTCAAATCTTAGTAAGTCTGGAATATTAATCCCTGAGATTTGACTAAAATTATTTTTAACATAACCTACTTCGCTTAGTAATGTTGGAGTATCTCTTGGGATCACCTCTAATAATATTTTATTCATTCATGATCTCTTTACTTAACGAAAACAAAAAATCCAGGCTTCTTTCTTTTGTTTCATTTCTCAGTTTCAAATCACTGATTAATAAATTTCTCAAATAAACATACATATTGGACACATCCTGCAAGGCTTGAATGATTGAATGTTTTTCGAAGGAAGGATAAGTTTTTTTTAGATCATTAAGTTCCTGAGAAGAAAGTATGAACTCGAGTTTTCTAACACCTCTCGGATTTTGATCATATTTAATATGAAACATAGGCCCTATTACACTAGTGCGTAAAAAAGAAAGGAAATCGATAGCTTCAAACAATTCACCACGCCCAATTTTAGTAGCAGCATAATGGATCCAGACCCAAAATCTATCTTCAACCCATTGGAAATCGAATTTTGGCCATTGTGGTAAGGAATTCTTATAAACATCTGGAATTAGATTAGATTTATCATAGATTATCACAGGATTTTCTACTCTAAAATGAAAATCAGCCAAACTCACGAATTTCAAATCAATGTGGAGTAAAGGAGAATCAAACAAACAGATTAGTAACTTTTTTTCACCAACATGTTCACCTGTAAATGAGCTGAGTAAATTTCCGAGAGAGTTTGCTAGTTGATTCATTTCTTCGAACGTTTGGAAAGAGTTCTCTTCAACAACTAAAACGATATCAAGGTCGGAATACTCATCTAATTCATTTTGTATAAATGAACCAGCCACACAAACGGCAAGGACTTGGGAATCCCCTTGGATTGTATTCACTAAGTGATTTAAAAAGTTGTTAAATTGATTCATATAATTTTATACTTTTGCGAATATAAAACATTCTACTATCACAGAAACTTAGGTATTTATGCGGATGTCGCATAAATACCTAAGGGATAAAAAATGACACTGGAAGAAATGATTTATAACAAGGGCAAAAACCAAACTTCAGTAAAGGATTCCCTTGGGATTATCCTTTACTCACAAATCGTTTCCAGGACAAATCCACATCCATCTTAGAAATTTGTTCTTTTTTTCGAGAGATTCGAAATTCATGATTTTTCCAAACAATCATGGTTTCTTCGGTTGGGCAACTGGCTTCTCCACAACTCACTTCTAAAATTTCAAGTTCCGTTTCTTTGGGAATATTTGTATATTCTTCTAGCCAAGTCGCAAGTTTAGAATGAAAAGGAAACCCATCACCAAGCGTTCCTTTGGCGACAGACTTCCATCCATGGTTGTGGTTGTTTTGAATGAAACCCATTGGATCCCCCTATCTCTAATCTTAAACCTACTCTTTAAGATTTAGACTTACGGGAAGGATCATAGTTCAGAATTGGTGACAACCAACGTTCCACTTCTGCTTTTTCCATTTCCTTGTCTTTTGAATAATTCACCACTTGGTCTTCGTTGATTTTACCAATTGCAAAATAACGAGATTCCGGGTGGGAAAAATAATACCCACTCACGCTACTTGCAGGCCACATCGCACAGGATTCGGTGAGTTGGATGCCTGCATTTTTTTCCACATCCAGAAGTTTCCAAATTTTCTTTTTTTCAGTATGGTCTGGACAAGCAGGATACCCAGGAGCCGGACGAATCCCACGGTACTTTTCACGGATCATATCTTCTCTCGAAAGATTTTCAGTCCTTCCAAATCCCCATTCTTCTCGCATACGATGGTGCATGTATTCCGCAAAGGCTTCTGCGAATCGGTCAGCAAGTGCTTTTACCAAAATAGCATTGTAATCATCTTGTTTGGCTTCATAGGTTCTTGCCAATTCTTCGATTCCATGACCTGCCGTTACGGCAAAATATCCAATATAGTCATTTTTATTCTTATCTTTTGGTGCAACAAAATCCGCCAAACTGTAGTTTGGTTGGTTTGTCATTTTAACCGTTTGTTGGCGTAACATTGGGTATGTTCCCAAAGATTTGGTTTTGCCATCATCTTCAAAAATTTCTACCACTTCCCCATGAGACACTGCAGGGAACATTCCAACAACGGCTCTTGGTTTGAGATTTGGATTTTCCAACATCTCTTTTAAGATGATTTGTGCATCATTGTATAAGGATGTAGCTTCTTTACCAATCACTGGGTCTTTGAGGATTTGAGGGTATCTACCTTTTAATTCCCAAGCCAAGAAAAAAGGAGACCAGTCAATATAAGAGAGTAAATCCTTCAAACTCACATCTTCAATTTTTTGAACTCCCGTAAAACTTGGTTTTGGCGGAGTATACGAATCCCAATCTGCATGGAATTTGTTTTGAATTGCATCTTGGATAGGAAGGATGTTTCTTTCATTCTCTCTGGAATAAAATTCTTCACGAATTTTAGATTGTTCTTCAATGACTTGTTTTGCATAATCCACAGCAGTCTGCGGGTTGAGAGCACTATTCATCACATTCACAACACGAGAAGCATCCATCACATGAAGAACTGGTTTCGAATATTGTTCGGCAATTTTAACAGCAGTATGCGCTGGCGATGTGGTTGCCCCACCAATAAGGAGAGGGACTTGGAATCCTTGGCGTTCCATTTCTTTGGCTACATAAACCATTTCATCAAGTGATGGTGTGATGAGACCCGAAAGACCAATAGCGGCCACTTTCTCTTTTTTAGCCGTTTCTAAAATCTTTTCGCAAGGGACCATCACTCCAAGGTCAATCACCTCGTAGTTGTTACATGCAAGAACCACACCCACAATATTTTTTCCGATATCGTGAACATCACCCTTTACCGTTGCAATCAGGAATTTAGCTTGTTTACTTTCGTCTTTTTGATTTCGTTTTTCTTCTTCCATAAAAGGAAGTAAGTAAGCCACGGCCTTTTTCATCACTCGTGCACTTTTTACCACTTGTGGAAGGAACATCTTTCCGGCACCGAATAGTTCCCCTACCACCTTCATTCCGTTCATCAGTGGCCCTTCGATCACTTCGAGAGGTCTAGCAAAACTTGTGCGGGCTTCTTCTGTATCTTGGGTGACAAATTCATCAATCCCTTTCACTAAAGCGTGCGTTAGGCGCTCTTCTACAGATCCACTCCTCCACGCATCGTCTTTTTTCTGCACTTTGGCTTCTCCGTGGAAACTAGCCGCAGCTTCGATCATACGTTCTGTAGCATCAGGACGACGGTTGAGAATGACATCCTCCACAAGTTCTAAAAGATCTTTTGGAATTTGTTCGTAAACTTCTAACATCCCTGCATTCACAATGGCCATGTCCATACCTGCTTGGATGGCATGGTATAAAAATACGGAGTGCATGGCTTCACGAACTGGATTGTTTCCACGAAAGGAAAAGGAAATATTACTGAGTCCGCCAGAGACTTTCGCACCTGGACAGATTTGTTTGATTTCGCGAGTGGCTTCAATAAAATCCATCGCATAGTTATTATGTTCTTCAATCCCTGTAGCAACAGTTAGAATGTTTGGATCAAAGATAATATCCGTTGGATCAAAATCTAACTTTTCAACAAGAAGATCATAAGCTCGTTTACAAATTCGAACTTTGTCTTCTTTTGTTGCCGCCTGCCCTTGTTCGTCGAAAGCCATCACAATGGCAGCTGCTCCAAATCTTTGGATGGTGCGAGCATGACTTAAAAAAACTTCTTCCCCTTCTTTCAAAGAGATGGAGTTCACAATGGGTTTTCCTTGGATGCATTTCAAACCCGCAAGTAATACCGACCATTTGGAAGAATCCACCATAAACGGAACCCGTGCAATGTCAGGTTCCCCTGCGATTAAGTTTAAAAACTTAGTCATAGAAGCCTCTCCATCTAGGAGTGCTTCATCAAAGTTGATATCGATAACGTTAGCACCAGCTTGGACTTGTTGCAAGGCAACTTGCACGGCTTCTTCAAAATTTCCATCTAAGATGAGTTTTTTGAATTTAGGAGATCCAGTGACGTTGTTTCTTTCTCCCACATTGATGAACCCTTGGTCTTTGGTCAGTTTCAAAGGTTCAAGACCAGCAAAAGTGCTCAGTTTAGGTTGTTCCTTCAAAGGACGAGGAGGAATGTTTGTGACTGCTTCTTTGGCGGCCCGAATATGTGCTGGAGTTGTCCCACAACAACCACCAACGATATTGAGAAATCCTGCTTCGGCGAAATTTTTCATCCAACCACCAAACTCTTCTGGAGTTTGGTCATACCCACCAAAGGCATTGGGAAGACCCGCATTTGGATAACAAGACACATAAGAATCGGCAACACGAGAAAGTTCTTCGATATAAGGACGCATCTCACCGGCACCTAACGCACAGTTAATACCCACTGCTAATGCTTTTGCGTGTTTGATAGAAACATAAAAAGCTTCTCCCGTTTGGCCAGAAAGGGTTCGACCAGAAGCGTCCGTAATGGTTACAGAAAGAATCACTGGGATACGGATTTTGCGTTCCTCAAATATTTTTTCAATCGCATAGATACATGCCTTAAGATTCAAAGTATCAATATTAGTTTCTGGTAAAAGTAAATCCACTCCTCCATCCAGAAGGGCCGATACCTGTTCATAAAAACAATCAACTAACTCATCAAAGGTGACAGCACGAAATGCTGGATTGTTGACATCGGGAGAAAGAGAAGCAGTTTTTACCGTCGGACCAATCGATCCGGCAATGAACACATCCGTTTTCCCTGTTTTTTCTTTGAATTTGGCCACTGCATTTTTAGCACAAGCGACGGCAGCTAAGTTTAAATCCCGAACAGCCGATTCCATTTTGTAGTCCGCTTGGGAAACAATGTTGGAACTAAACGTATTGGTTTCAAGAATGTCAGCTCCCGCCTCTAAATATTCCAAGTGGACGGCTTCTATGATATCCGGACGAGTGATCGCGAGAACATCGTTATTCCCTTTGATGGAACAAGGCCAATCCTTAAAACGATCTCCACGGAAATCGTCCTCTTCCAAAGAATATCGTTGGATCATAGTACCCATAGCACCGTCTAAGACGAGAATCCTCTCGTTTATTAATTTCAAAAGGGATTTAGAAGAAGGATTGGTATATTCAAATTTCATAATTATATTAGTATATAGGGAAAGGGCATATGGCCGAGGAAGCCACACACCCTAAAAATCATTTATTTACTCGAGTCCGAACACTTTGCACCTTTGAGAGGTGGTTTTGTGGTTACAATGACCGGGTATTTGGTTGCTTCTTTTGCATTGACTTCAATTGAAGGTTTGTGTTTTTCCGGAACATCATAGTCAGGAAAAATCGCATCAATCGGGCATTCATATTGACAAGCATTACAATCAATACAAGTGTCCGGATCGATGTAGAGAGTGTCCGGAGCTTCATGAAAAGCTTCCACCGGACAAACTGCTGCACAACTTGTGTATTTACAATCAACGCAAATTTCAGTTACAACATAAGCCATGAGAAACTCCATTGCCCTTCTTGAATTTTATCAAAAAGGGCGATTTTTTTAGTATCGGTAGTGGTCTGGTTTGTAAGGACCTTCGAGTGGAACACTGATATAATCAGCTTGTTTTTGAGATAGTTTTGTTAAACGAACTCCCAACTGCTCCAAGTGAAGTGCTGCCACTTTTTCATCTAAATGTTTTGGAAGGCGATAAACACCTAACTCGTATTTAGTTGTGTAAAGTTCGATTTGAGCCAAAACTTGGTTCGTAAAAGAACTTGACATTACAAATGATGGGTGACCAGTTGCACAACCAAGGTTTACTAAACGTCCTTCTGCAAGAACGATGATCGATCTTCCGTTAGGGAAAGTATATTTATCAACCTGTGGTTTGATTTCTTTTTTGATCACATCTTTTTCTGAATTCAAACGAGACATTTGAATTTCTGTATCAAAGTGACCAATGTTACAAAGGATCGCACCATCTTTCATCGCTTTCATATGTTCAAGTGAAATGATATCATCGTTTCCAGTTGCAGTCACAATGATGTCCGCATTTTCGATTACATCCTCTACGCGAAGAACTTGGTATCCTTCCATAACGGCTTGAAGAGCACAAATTGGATCGATTTCAGTGACAATCACTCGTGCACCAAAGTTACGAAGTGATGCAGCAGAACCTTTTCCAACGTCACCGTATCCACAAACAAGTGCTACTTTACCAGCAAGCATTACGTCTGTTGCACGTTTGATTCCGTCAGCAAGTGATTCACGGCAACCGTAAAGGTTATCAAATTTTGATTTTGTTACTGAATCGTTTACGTTGATTGCAGGGATTTTTAAAGTTCCCGCTTTCAATTTTTTATGAAGTGCAATTACACCTGTAGTTGTTTCTTCCGAAACTCCTTTGATCTCTGTTAAGAGTTGCGGGTATTTTTCGTGAATGTAATGAGTTAGATCATGACCGTCATCAAGGATCATGTTTGGTCCTTTTCCACCTTCAAAAAATAGTGTTTGTTCAATACACCACCAGTATTCTTCTTCTGATTCCCCTTTCCATGCAAATACTGGAATTCCAGCCTTTGCAATGGCTGCTGCTGCGTGATCTTGTGTTGAAAAAATGTTACAAGAGGACCAACGAATGTCAGCACCTAATGCAGCTAAGGTTTCAATTAGAACCGCTGTTTGGATTGTCATGTGAAGAGATCCACAAATTCTAGCGCCTTTGAGTGGCTTAGAAGTTCCGAATTCTTTACGAAGAGCCATAAGGCCCGGCATTTCTTTTTCTGCCAAAATGATCTCTTCTCTTCCCCATTCTGCAAGAGAGATATCCTTCACTTTAAATGGCAATCGTTCCGATTTTGTTTCAGTTGCTGTGGACATAGTGTCCTCCTTCTTCCTTTGTTGCTTTGATAGTTAAAATTTTAAAACTTGATTCTGTTTGGATCTCATTCATCGACCCTACGCGAAAACCTGCATTGGACAACCATGACTCAAATAACTCTGGTTCAAACCCAAGCCAAAGATCCGCAAAATTATCCCGCATAAACTCTGCATTGTGTTTTGCTAAATCTACAATACACAAAACTCCACCTGGTTTTAATACCCTCGCTACTTCTTCGAGTACAGTAGGCGGATGAGAGACATGGTGCATCACCATGGAAGCCACAACCGCATCACAAGAGTTAGTGGTTAATGGCAAATGTTCCATAGGTGTTTGGATGAGACTAACACTTGGATTTTTCCCATAATGAGACGAAGCATTTTCAATCATTTTAGAGGAGTTATCTACTCCCGTAACATGTTTGGCTTTATTGAGAAGAAAGGGAATGAGACCCCCAGGGCCACAACCCAAGTCCAAAATATTTTCGCAGGTAGGGAGTTCTTGTAAAATCCAAGATCGATACAGTTTGGGATGGAGTGTCTCTTCTTGTAATTTTTCCCAACTTTCTGCCACTCCATCAAAGAAGGACTTTGATTTCCTTTCTCTGGTTTCGAGAATTTGGTGGACCATTCTTTGGTCTCTTTCTCTTGCGGGAAGGTCTTCTTTATAAGATAACAAAAGTGTGGTGAGTTCTAAAGGAAATTTAAGATCGGACTCTTCTTCCTCGGGAAGGAAACTATAAACAAGACTCCCTTCGCGGCGTGACCCAATGAGGCCGGCCTCAGTTAAAATCTTCAAATGGCGAGAGATCCGAGATTGGCCCATTCCGAGAATTTCCACCACCTCATTCACAGAAAAAGCCCCAAAACTAAGGATATGCAGGATCCGAATCCTAGTTTCATCGGAAATGGCCTTAGTTGCGGCAAGCAAGTGGCCGAAAGGCCTAGATTGGGAGAGAGTTTCGATCGCCATATCCAAGATATCTACATATCAAGAAATCTTGATATGTAGATTCCGGCAAGCGAATTTTCGGCCTATCTTTCGTAAGACAGGCGAAGGATCAGGAAATTTTGAAGAAATTGATCTTTCTTTTGAGCGTTTCAGCCAAATTCGCGATTCCATTGGAGGTGGCTGTCATCTCCTCAAGCCCGGCAGCCGTCCCTTGAGTCAAATCGTTGATACTAAAAATGGCCTGAGCCACTTCCCCAATCGCATTTTTCTGCTCTTCCATAGAAAGACGGATGGCCTGACTGATTTGGTTCACCTTATCCACTTCTTCTCCCACTTTCTGGTTGATGATGAGTTGTTCTTTCGTGCTCGTTTCAATCGTATCTGTCATTTCATTGAAGGAACTGACACCTTGGATGATTCTTTGGATGAGAGAGATGGTGGTTTCAATGTTCTCGCGACCACTTTCAATTTCCTTTTCATTGGCTTGGATGAGTTCCCCAATGTCATTGATCGAACTTGCCGTTTTTTCGGCTAACTTGCCAATTTCATCCGCAACCACGGCAAATCCCCTTCCATAAACACCAGCTCTGGCGGCTTCAATTGCAGCGTTTAACGCAAGTAAGTTGATTTGTTCGGAGATATTATTGATGATTTCAATGACACTTCCAATTTCTTCAGAGCTATTGCTGATTTTGGTAATGGAATTTCTCATGGAATCCAGTGAGGCCTGACCAGACCTTGCTTCTTCCGAGATAAGTGTTACATCCTTTGATGCCTTTCCCACTTGTCTACCCGTTGCTTCAATCAAACTAGAAAGCTCAGCCATTTTTAGTTTCAAAAAATCTACTTTTCGGAATTGGTCTTCTGCTTGTGCATCTACGTTTTGTACGGCTGCGGAAATCTCTTCTATAGAAGCGGAAATTTCTTCAGCAGAAGCGGCTTGTGTTTGTGCATTGGATGACAACATATTGAGTGATGCGGACATCTGTTCTGCGGATGATGCTAAATCTTCTGAAAATGCCTGATTGGATCCCACTACTTCCGAAATTTGTTTTAAAGTAGCATTGAGACCACGGGCAAGTCTCGCAAATTCATCGGAAGATTCCATTTTGGCATTATGACGAAGGTCACCAATTTCAATATCTTGTAGAATTTTCCCAATGGTTTTCATTGGTTTGAAACGAGCTGTAAACAATGAATAAATAGCAATGGCAATGAACACAGCGCCCACAAGACTAATAATTGTTAGGCCACGAAGAGAAGACAAACTTTCCACTTCGATTTCTTTTAAATCAATTGTTGAAAAGAATTGAAGGCCATATTTTTCACTCACCTTTCTTCGTAATACGAAAGTAGATCCTTCCCAAGGATTACGAAAAGAGTCTAATTCCCCAGCATTTTTGGCAAGTTCCTCAAATTCAGAGTTTTTAAAACTATGCATTAAATATTTTGGGTTGGGATGATAAACCATGGTGGATTGTTTGTCCAAAAGAAACGAATATCCCGTGTTTCCAATTTTTACATTTTTCAGGAAGGATTCCATAGCCTTTCCCACAAGAAAAGGCATACCAGCCAATCCAATAACCGTCCCAGTCGCATTTTTGACAGGACTTGTAACCATGATCACAATACTTCCGTTAATCGGAGATTTTACTGCGACTCCTACATGGAGTTTTCCTTCTTTGGCCGCTTTTATATTTTCTAAAACTTCTGGATTGGAAGCTAAAGAATATCCTACACTAGCACCATTTGGAAGACCAGAAGCAACAATCGGAACCCCTTCATCAAATGAAGCAATAAAAGCATTTTCTATTAGTAATTGAGAATCATCCAAAACCTTCGAAAGTGCTGACTCTGCGAGTTTATAGTTTTTCGTTTCTAATGCAGTTTTGACCACAGGCAAAGCTACCAATCCTTTTAAATTGGTTTCTACAGATTCAAAATAAACATGAATCCCTGCTTCATTACTTTGATTGAAGTTGTATAACTGATTTGAAAATGCTTTTTCCAAAGATTTCGCATTCGTATTGAAGGCAAAAATCAAAAGAAAAATAGAAAGCACCATCACCATAATTGAAAACATAATGGGAACAGTATTTCGTAAATTTCGATAATAGGGAGTTATTCTTTCTTTTAATTCCGATTGGAGGAGTTCATCTTCCAAAACCAAATGGGATGCTTTTTCTAAAAGGATAAAAGAAAACAAAACATTGAGAAGAGCCGTGAGGATAAGAACACAAACAATATAAAAGGAATCTGACTTACTGGTTTCAGGAAGATAAAGCATTGGTCCGATTACAATCGGAAAAGCCATAATCCACTGCGCACTGCCAACGACAGTTCCCACCACAGGCATTTTTGCAATTAAATCCCAAACAGCAACATAGGTTTCGGATTTCTTTTCTGTTTGGGACTCGAGTTCAACTAGTCCTTGTTGGATGGCTTTTAGTTTTTTAGGGAAAATAAAAGCAGGAAGGATAAGACTGGTTAGTCCTGCGGCAATGGTCGCACCAATAAAAGTTTTAACCTGAGTGGGACTTAAATCGACGTAAAAAAGAATGAGAGCGATTCCAATCGGAACCACGATTCCCAAGGAGAAAACTTGGGAGGCGAGAGTGAATGCGCGAGCGTATCGTTTGTATAATTTCATTGAAACTTAGACCTAATACGTAAGCTAAATTCCGCGATCCGTACGGCAAGGTTTTATGGATATCCCCGAAGATTTCCTAAAAGGAGAGTTTGACTCCCAAGTTGGCGGAGTAAAGATCCTTACCCCCATACAACCCTTCGGCAATGACCTTCACTAAGAAAAGATCCAACTCCAAACCAACGATTCCGTAGCCAATCCCCCTTTTAGAATGGGATTCGCCTCCGGCACGAAATCCAAGAGTGGCATTTGGATTTTGAGCAAGAAGTTCTTTGTCTATTGCTGCTTGGTATTCGCGGGGAATTTCCATGGGAAGCGAGTCATTTAAAGTGACAAGAAATGGGCCTCGTCTGGAGAGAGAGGCAGAGTTACTCCCAGAGTTCCAACTATAACCCCCACCGACAATCACATTGGCAATCCAGAAAACTCCAAGACCCGTTCGTAAATCTACGTTCGTGGTTTGGACTTTTGTATTAAAAACAAAATTGGTATCTCCACCCCATTTTCCTTTTACACCTTGGAATTCAATTTGGGCAGCTTTACCCTCTTGGTAACTAAGGCTCATGTTTTGTTCCATCACATGATGCCCTACACCCACATTGATTCCATTCCACGTGATCAGGTTCATTAAAAAACCTTCTTTCTCTACCAATTGGTAACGAACCATACCACCATACGAGCGTACGGCGATCCTACCTTCATAATTTTTATTATTGGAAGCTGCCTGAATTTGGTCTTCTGTAACAGCAACGTTCATACCGTGAAGGAAAATTCCAATCCGGCGAATGTATCCATCTTCTGAAGTTCCGAGTAACCAACCAGGATTAAAATCCAAATGAAAAGACGGGATGACGGCACCACCGACGTTTGGAAGTTTTGGGTATTTTATATAAGCATCTTGGATTTGGATGTCATCTTTTTTGTAACCAGCAGCAGAAGCGCTGACACCAAATTGGATTCTGCGGACAGTACCAGTTCCAATATTGTTGGCACCAATATTGGCTAAAAAACCAGCTTCTAAATTGGTTTTGAGGACTTCGTTTAAGTATCCCGTTTCAAACTTTTTAAGGGAGCCATTCCCTGCTTCTGTAAGTGTAGATGGTAAAAAACTACAGGCCGATCCTTCACAAGTAAATTGTGCATACAGTTCACTTTGAGATACTGTTGTGACAAATACTAATAAGAGTAGCAGTTTTCGCAATTTCATATAGATCCTTAATTCTCTACTGGTTGTAACAATTGGAAAGAAAAATTCTACCTTAAACAGACACTTCTTTTGCTTTTTTTGCATTACTAATCCAAAAAACGCCAGTCAGCACAAATAAAGTACCAATGCTATGTACGATAGTAATTGGTTCATCTAAAAACCAATAAGCCAAGAAAAGAGTCGACATTGGTCCAACAGACCCTACAATAGCAGCTGTTTTGCTGCCAACTCGTTTGATGCCCTCAGAAACAAAAACAGCAGGGACCACTGTGTTCACTGTGCCCATAACAAAAGCAAGTGCATAAAAAGAAAGGGGCTGAAAGAGTTCTGAATAAGAACCGAAAATTGCAAAATGAATGTAAACTGCAAACGAAGATATGATTAATGCCCAAGCAGTAAATTTTCTTGCGCCTAACTTTGGGATGATGGAACCACTTCCCATCAAATAGATAGCATAAGTAAGAGCCGAAAGTAAAATAAAAAAAGCGCCCAAACTTACATCTTTAGCGGAACCTAACTGGACATCCTGCCCATACGCCAAAAAAACTCCGGTATAAGTCAAAACCAGAGAAAACACTTCCCTCATGTGGATTTTTTTCTTTAAAAATAAAAATGATAAAAGCACTACAAGCGTGGGATAAATAAAAAGTATGATACGTTCAAGACCAGCACTGATGTATTTGAGTCCCAAAAAATCAAAAAGGCTAGCTAAGTAATAACCAACAACTCCCATAAAGATGACACTGATCACATCTTTTTTAGTAAGAGGGGTTTTCCCTTCTTCTTTTTCTGCCTTCCACGCCATCCAAGCTAAAAATGGGAATGCAAAAACCATCCGAAAAAATAGAGATCCAATCGCCGAAATTTCATATTGATAGGTTAACTTAACAACAACAGCTTTCGCGCTAAATAAAAGTGCTCCCACAAGAACAAGCACTACCCCTTTCCATTCTGAACTTGTATTTTCTTTCACTAAACCCATCCTGAAATCGCAAAGAAATCCCGATAGTTTTATTGAATGAAACTAACTTTGATTTTGGGAGTATTTCTGTTTTTTGGATTTGTGCTTACGGCCGATCCAACAGAAGAAATTTCCAAACCTTTACTCCGTGTTTTTCCGGCCTTCCGACCAGAAGAATGTGAAGACTGGGCAATTCGACCTTTTATTTGCAAACAATGTTTACGAGAAGGAAAACGGTATGCTCAGGAGATTCGTTTTTTTGAAGATGGGCCCTATCGGACTCATGGATGTTACAAGGAACCAGGGGGGTTTGAAAGTTTAGAAGAGGGTTCAAAAACCGGGAATGCGAACTCCCGGTAGGATTTGTAGAATTATTTTTTTACACAACCCATAATGCCAGCGAAACCTGGAGCATTTTTCAAACAGTTTGGATCAAATTTTCCTTCCATACACTGATCGATCATTTTTTGTTTACCTTGTTGCAATCCTGCGAGAACTGGTGCTGCTGCTGGATTCTTTTTAGCTTCTTCTTCAATTTGCGTGAATGTGCTAGCGAGAGCCGACTCACACTCTTCTTGGGTATACACTTTGGATTTACAATTAGCCAAGAAAAGCCCGAGAGCGAGCGCCAGAATGAGGGATTTTTTCATGAAAAACTCCGATACATAGATTTCATGATAACTTCTTTTTTATAAAGGGATTTGAAAAGAAAAAAATGATCCACCACATTGCCATCGGTACGCCGAACCCTTCCAATTTAGCAGAGTTTTATCTCCAGATTCCTGGTGCTAAAAAAATCCAAGAATTCCATTATCCATCGGGGGTTTTGCGTTCCGTTTGGATACAGTTTGAACAAGTCATTCTTATGTTAGAAGAAGGGGAAAAAAAGTCCCCTCGTGCACTTGTTTTTGCTATGGATGAAAAAGAAAAATCGAAATGGATTCAGTTTCTGAGCCAAATCAAAATCCAGAACAAAACAGATTATACAGCTTACTTTTTAGATACCGACGAAAATCTATTAGGCCTTAGCCAATACCCAGAAAAACTCTCCATCTTATAGGAAATGAGTTGAGGAATCAACGGAAGCTCCTTATGGTAACAATTCACTTAGGAAAGAATGTCCAATAGAATGAACATCAAACAGAAGTTAGCCATAGGTACATCAGTCATTACGCTTTTTTCATTAGGAGTTATACTTACCCTTATCTCTTATGTCATATACAAAAATGCAAAAGAAAATGCATTAGAAAACATCTCTGTTTTAGCTGATAAAATTTCTTTAGATGTTGCAGATTATCTTTCTGGACCTTTAAACGAAGCCTACCTTCTCAAACAAATTTTACAGGAACCAAATTTATTAGATAGGGATCGGGTTTTTAAAATTCTAAATGTGATGACGGCTTCCAATGAATCCATTTTGGGAACCTATGTTGTATTTGAACCCAATTCTTTTGACGGAAAAGACTCTAACTATCGTAATGCGAATTTTCACGATGGGACTGGTAGGTTCATCCCCTATTCTGTAAAATCCAATGGGAAAATCATTATCGAACCTGTTGTTGGTTTTGATCTCCCCGAATCTGATTTTTACCAACTACCCAAAAAAAACAAAAAAGTCGAACTCATTCCTCCCTTTGATTATAAAGTGGATGGGAAAGAAGTGACCATGATTTCTCTTGTATATCCCATTTTCCGTAACCAAAATTTTGTGGGAATTGCAGGTGCCGACCTTTCCCTAGAAACCATTCGAACCTATCTTCAAAATTTAAAAATTTTGGAAGGAACAGTAAAAATTACTCTCGTGGCAAGTAACGGGTATGTGCTTTTTAATGGACTGAGTCCTGAAACCAAAGACGTACATTGGGTAGACAAAGATGATCTTTATATCAATTTAGCAATGTCTTCCAACCAAAGGCAGATTTATTCGGATTCCGACTACTTCCATGTTAGTTTGCCCATCCAACTTGTAGAAAACACAGCACCTTGGACACTGCGAGTTTCATATCCACAAGGAAAAATTACAAACGAAATCCAGTTTATATTTTGGATTGCACTAGGGCTTGGAATTACAGGAATTTTATTCTCTACATTAGCCAATGTTATTATCTTTCGTAAACTTGTAGATAGTAGGCTTCAAAGATTGATTGCATTTACTAAAGATGCAGCCAGTGGGAATCTTTCCAAAGAAATCAGCGACAATCAGAAAGATGAAATTGGAAATCTAGTAGAAGCTGTAGTAGCAATGATTGAAAGCATTCGCCATATCTTAAGTGTTGCCCAAACCTCTGGGTTCGAACTAACGGAAAGTTCTAAATTTATGGAAAACACCATCATCGAACTTTCTGATTTAGCACAAAGCCAAGCCGCTTCTTCGGAAGAAGCAAGTGCTACTGTAGAAGAACTAAATGCTTCTTCCGAAACCATCAATGCCAATGTGGTGCAAGCAGTGGACAATTCTAAATCCATTCATCATTCACTGCAATCAATTCAATCACTGGTAAAAAATATCACAACAGAAGTAGAATCTTTTGGACAAATTGCCGTCCTTGCCAATCAAAAAGCAGAAGAAGGAAGGACTATGGCGGGACTCACTTCCAAGGCCATTGAGGAAATCCAAGAGAAGTCACTTGCCATTACCGAATTTTCTGAGGTAATTTCAAACATATCAGAAAAAACAAGCTTACTTGCGTTAAATGCAGCTATCGAAGCGGCACGTGCGGGCGAATCGGGTCGTGGATTTGCCGTGGTGGCGGAAGAAATTTCTAAACTTGCTTCCCAAGCAGCGGAGTCTGTTTCGCAGATCAATACCCTATCAGAAGAGGCTTTGGAATCCATTCAAAATGGAGGCTCACAAGTAACAAAACTCATTGATCTTTTACGTGAGATCATTAGAGAAGTTTCCGTTATTTTTGAAAAGGCCAGAGAAATTGTTCCCCTCATCCAGGATCAAAAAACGAAAACGGATAAAATCTATGGAGAAATCGAAGAAATCACATCTCTTGTGGAATCCATCCAACAATCCACAGAAGAACAAAAAAGAGCTACATTTGAACTTTCCAACATGACGATTAACATTTCCAATGGTTCTCAAATTCTTTCGGAACAATCGGAGACGATGTCTGCAAACTCTCTTCGCATGACAGGAATTAGTTCCAAAATTTCGGAAGTTTTGTTAAAATTCAATCTTTAGGAATTAGGATTCCTAGGTTCATTCTGATTCTGTCTTTTCCTCTTATCTTGAATGGGAAAAGGATCGTTTGAAAATAGAAAAAGCTTCCAAGGAATCTTTCCAAGCGACTGCATAAGCCCGAAGGAGACCACCCGTTCGGAACTTGGAAAGACCGTGTCTGGTCGGTTTTGCAACAAAGCCCAGGCGTTATTGCCCAGCCACCTCGCGAGTCAAAAATCTTTTGTTGTAGTAACTACTATCCAAATGACCACCTCCTTTGCTTATACCTTAGCTATGCCTTTTCTAGTACTATAGAGAAATAACGTCAAGAAAACATTTGATCAAAACTAAAAATAAAAGAAGATAGGGTTACGATGGCAAAAGAACCACAGGAAAAAACCATAAACGAAGCGGACCAGTCTAACTCCCTTCAGCTGGATTTTGAAGTCTCCATTTTTGATCTCTTCAAACACTACTTTCAGGTAAAACTTCGTGTCCGATCCGACCAATCGGAGATGGTCTTCTGTTTGCCTAGTTGGACTCCTGGTTCCTATATGATTCGGGACTATGCCACTCACCTGCATCAATTTGAAGTCAAAAACTCTAAAACGGGAGAGCCAGTTTCTTGGGAGATGATTGACCTTCATCGTTGGAAAATCAAAAACATTCCTCCTGAATTTGAAATCTCTTATATCATTTACGCCTTTGAAGACTTCACGGTTAGAACCAATTATTTAGAAACAGAGTTTGGTTTCATTAACCCTCCTGCTTTATTTTTATATCCAGAAGGAAAACTAAACCAACCTTCCACAGTGCAGTTTCAAGTTTCAAAATATTTCCCTTATGTATATTCCAGTTTGACTCGTAGCACCGAAAATCCCGAAATCTTTTACGCCACTCATTTTGATGAGTTGTTTGACTCACCTTTCCATTTGAGTAAACAAAATTCTGTATTTTTTATAGCCGGAGAAACCAAACACGAGTTACTGATTGAAGGGGATGTGACTTTTGATTTCAAAACCAAACTTGCAGAAGACTTAAAACGAATTACGGAAACCCAAATCGAATGGATGATGGAGAGCCCAAATCCCTATTATTTATTTGTTCTCAATTTGAGTTTACCTGCTTACGGGGGATTAGAACACAAAGCCTCCAGCATTAATTATTTTAATCCAGAACTTATTTCTGATGAAGAAGAATACAAAAGACTTTTAGAACTTTTATCTCACGAGTACTTTCATCTCTGGAATATCAAACGGATCCGACCCATTGCTCTTGGCCCCTTTGATTACCAAAAACCAAACCTAACTCGGGAATTGTGGATTGCAGAAGGTTTTACAAGTTTTTACGATGTATATTTTCTCTATCATTCAGGATTTCTTTCCAAAGAAGAATACCTATCCAAACTCCAATCGGACATTTTTTCTTTAGAAGATAATGAAGCCGACTCTTGGATGAGTTTAGAAGAATCATCCTTTACCGCCTGGACAAAATACTACAAACGAAACGGGAATAGCCATAACATCACGGTTTCTTATTATACTAAGGGAGGAGTTCTCGCCCTCTGTATGAACCTATTTTTGTTAAAAGAATCAAAAGAGAAAAAAACCATTCGCCATGTTTTTCATAAACTGAACGAAGTTTTTGTGAAAACTAAAGGGCGAGGATTCACCAAACAAGAGTTTTTTGATACAGTAAAAGATGTAACGGGTGTGGATCTAAAAACAGAATTTAATGATTATTTAGAAAAACCAAAACCGATCCCTGTGGATTACTATTTAGATATGATTGGGATCCAAAGAATTCAATCAGATTTGGTTGGGGACACAGGATTCAAAACAAAAGAAAAATCTGGGAATCTTTACATTCAAAAATTACTCCACAAAAAAGATACAGAATCTTTTGATTTGATGTTAGACGATGAAATCCTAGCAATCAATGGCAAACGAGGAACAACTAACATTTTACAAAAATTAGAAAAAAACCTTTTGCCAGGGGAAAAATTTCACATCATCCTTTCCCGAGCCGGAAAAATCAAAGAAACTATGATCACAGCATCTGGATTTTATAAAACTAGAAAATTTGTGATCGCAGAGGACACAACCGATGACAGAAAAGAACTCAGAGAATTTTTCTTAAGGAATATTGTGTAAATGCCAGCTCTTTTCAACTATATACTCACACCTTCCAGTAAAGATGAGGTTCTTTTGGACAGGCCTCTACCCCTCTCGCATAGACATCCGAAACATTGGATTCATATCACTGCAGAAAATGAGGAAAAACTCACCTTCCTTTTCCAAAAACATGATATCCACCAACTGACAATTGAAGATATTTTAAACCCAACGAGTCGGATCAAACTTGAGATCTTTCCCAATTATATATTTTTTGTTTTTCGTGGGTTCCATTTTGAAAGAAACCAACTCACACAAAAGAATTTTAACTTCATCTTAACTCCCAACCAAATCATTTCTTTAACACTTGATTATCGAGATAGTATTGGTGACCTCATTGACCAATGGAAAGTGAACAATAAAATTTTAGCCCGTGGTTATGAATTTATTGTTCATAAAATTTTAGATATTGAAACGGACCACACACTTGTGATCACACAAAAGATTGAAGAAAGGATCGAACATTTCGAAGATCAAATTTTTGGGAATTCAAAATCCTTAGACATCAGCAACGTTTATAGTTTACGGGCAAGTCTCCTTTCCATCAAAAAAGGAATGTTACAAAACAAAGAAGTGTTAGAAGATTTGGAAAAAATTAAAAACAGTTTTTTTAGTGATGAGGCAGATGCTTTTTTCCGAGATGTTCGAGACCATTCCCTTCGCATTCTGGAACTTGTGGACAGCAATATCGAATCCATATCCTCAGCTCTCGAAGCACATATTGCAATCTCCACTCGTAAAACAAATGAAATCATGAAGATACTCACCATCATGACTGCCATTATGTTGCCGATGTCTCTTGTGGCAGGGATCTATGGAATGAACTTCCGGCATATGCCCACATTAGAATGGGAATATGGGTTCATCACAGCTCTTGGAGCGATGGGATTTTTAGGGATTTTGATGTTACTTTACTTTAGAATCAAACGTTGGTATTAAATTTATATCAGACTACGAATTTGCACAAGGACTTCTTTGTCTTCATCAGGAGGTTCAATTTCTCCTCTTGTCCATTGGTTGAACAATTCTTTCAAACGTTTATTCAAAGATTCAAATTCTGGTGAATTGGGAAATAAAATGACTGAATTCGATTTCACCGTTTTACCAGTTGTGGATATAAAAGCAAAGTCAGGGATCATTTTTTCTAAAGTTTCCGCAGAGAATGCAGGATAGTTAGAACCTAACCAATCCACTGACGGTAAACAATTTTTCTGAAAGTAGGCATCGCTGAGAGCAGAAGTGAGAGCCCTTTTCAGTTGTTGTTTTTTTTCTTTTTCAAACCTTTCCTCTCTTTCTCTTAATTTCTTTTTAAAGAAATTTTCCCTACGTTTTTGGTATAAAAACTGGCGATCCATCTGCGAATAGGTAAGGATTGATTTTGCCTTCGCATAACCAGAGTTTACGATCGGCGACACTCCTAAATAATAAAAAAGTTTATAAAACCAAGGAATATAATTAAAATAAACAGTTTGTAGATTTTTGCCATAGGTTTTTACAAACTCATCATCTTTGAATAGAGGTTTTAATTCTTTTTCATTTAATTCAATGATCGCTTTTAGGTACAAAATATGTTCCGTAGTGAATCGGTAGTTTTGAAAAATTAGATTATTGATATCTTTGATATTACTTTGGTTGTTATTCACAAAAACGGCAATTTTGGAATCTTGGTCATGCCATTCTGCCGAAAGAACTTTTGGGTTTTTTCGAAGTAGATCAATGATGATGGTATCGTGTTCGTTATCCTTTTCCAAATTGATTCGAAGGAGTCTAGAATCAAAGTCGAATTGGCTATCCAACATCTTCATATATACTTTGAGGAGACGGTCTACTTCCCGTTTTTTTTCAACCTCTGCATATTTGGCCGCCATCTCCGCCACTTTCTTTAGGTTGTGAACTAAAGGATAAAATCCATTTTCCTTTAAGGTTTCTTTAAACCCATACAACATTTCAATTTTGGAACGAATGAGATCAATTTCGCTGGGTTCAGAATTTCCAGTGACTGGTGCAGATGCATGAATCCTGTCAAAAGCCAATCGAATTTCTGTATCAAATGCCTTTGCCAAAGGTTCCACTTTGGTCATCAAATATTCATTTGCAATATGTAGAAAGTTAGCAGCTTCCGTCTCTGGAATGGAATAAAAACCGACATGGGGAAGAACAATAATTCTAGGATCTGCTTCCAATTCATCAATGATAAGGCCACGAGAACGTTTCAACATCTCAGCTGACGGCTGTAAGGGGAACTGTTTTGGTTCCAACATCCGATCCAGTTCATCACCAGATCCTTTTTCTTCTTTATAATCGATATCTGCAAGTTTGTTTAAAACATTACGCCAAGTATCTTCCGTTAAAATACGTTTGGCCTGGATGTATTGGAACAAATGTTCTGTAGACCTTGCGATGAGTAATTTATATGGTTCTTCTAAAGGCATTCCTCCTGGAAGTCCCACAATAAAATTAACAAACCTCAATTCACCTACATCGGCCTCAAATTTGATTTCAAAAAGTTGGGTAGTAAGACCATAATCAATGAGTTGCCATAACGCATCTAATGCTGTTTCGCGATCCATTTTTAGTTTTTCAAAATTAGAATCTGTCGGTCGAAACAAATGTCCCGCTTCTATATTTTCACGAGAACTTTGGATCTCTACTGTCTTCATGATAGACAAGGCTTCTTTTTGTAAGATGATCCCTGATGACCTTCCCAATGTTTCTTTGGTGGTCAGTTGCAAAAAATGATCGTGCGGAGGTGATATTCTCATATGTTAAATGGCTGTAAGTCCGCCGTCGACAGTCCAATTGGATCCAGAAATATAACCAGATTCTTTTTGAAGGAGGAAATTTACCACACGAGCAATTTCGGAAGGCTCGGCAATTCTCCTAACAGGCGTTTTATCAATGATTTTTGTTTTATGATCTGAAACTTGGTCTTCCTGGATTCCCATTTTTGTATCCACATAACCAGGACTTAAGGCATTGGCGGTGATTCCAAACTTACCCCATTCATCAGCTATCGAACGAATAAATCCAACTAACCCATGTTTGGAGGAAGAATATGCCACCGAATTGGCAGAACCAACAATGGACAAAGAAGATGCGATAGCCACAATCCTTCCAAAATTCTGTTTTTGAAAAATAGGCAAAAGGATTTTAGACAAAAGGAATAAACTACCTAAATTGATTCGGAAAATATTTTCCCATTCTTCGATGGATACGTCCGTGATGGGATGATAAGGCCCACCGAATCCAGCGTTGTGCACAAGACCATAGATATCACCAGCGTCCGAACTTTCTTGGATGATTTTGGAAAGGCTCCTTTCCACCACAAAAGGGGTTTCGGCTAAATCCACTTCGCGGTAGGTCTCTTGGAGGATGGGGGATGTGGGCCGGACCTTGTCCAGATTCCAAACAGAAAACCCCGCAAGGACCAGGGTTCGTACGATTTCTCGTCCAATCCCTCCACTGCCACCGGTCACGAGTACAATCGATTCCTTAAATTCCATGGGAACTATAAGATTCCTTTTCTTGGGGTAATGGATAAGTCATCTACAAAGACGGATTTCGGCAAGTGGGAAATACTCCACAAATACTCGGAAATGTCCGAAATAGAAACCATATCATTCTTGTCAAACTGCGGTCTTGTGTCCCAAATCTCTGTGGCAACAGCCCCAAGGCTCACATGAACCACCTTAGTCCCGAAGGGTTTCCACTCTTCCCTAAGTGCCCGTGCAATTCCAAGAACTGCATGTTTTGAAGCACAATAGGCAACTGATTCTGGAAATCCTTGTTTTCCCGCAGTCGATCCTAAAAAAACAAAAGTCGTGTTTTGAAACAAAGGCAAATGGGAAACAAAAGCCTTCGCCAGTAAAATAAGAGCATGGACATTGAGTTGGAAATGAGAGGAAAGTTCGTCGGCTTGTAAATCAGCAATTGGTCCGAACACTCCATCCCCAAGAGCAAAATAAACAATAAGGTCCTTTTCCTTTAAGGAGTCAGCATTTGTCTGGGATCCATATTTGGATACAAGTGATGTCTCAAAAGTTTTTAAGTCTTCCAGGTTTGTGGCATCAAAAACAAAAGTTGCATTTTCTTCTTTAGAGAAAGAATCAAGAGGAAGTTTTCCTTTTCTAGAGAATCCAAAAACGGATACAGTTTTGTCTTCTAAAAATCGATTGTGAAGCCCTTGGCCAATTCCGGAACCAATTCCAAAAATATACGCATGGGCACCTTCTTTCATATCCGTCTTGCCATCACTTGCAAAAGAAAATGAACCGCTTCCAAATGTTTGTTGGCTTCCGCCACAGATTTTCCCCAAACCGTTGGGCCATGGCCTTCAATGAGTAAAAAAGGAACTTGTGGGATTCCTTTTGTTTCCATGTAACGTTTGATTTCCGAAGCAATGGTCGGAACATGAGTGTGGTTATAAAAAACAGGAAATTTTAGATTTGGTTTTTCATCCCAAATTCCAAAGGCTTTGATGATTTCAATCGGTGGGAGAGGAATGTCTCGAAAACCCTCTTCCTTTCCAATTCCAAATTCTAAAAGATTAGAATCCAATGTATGGACATGGAGGGCAGCACCCGCGTCGGCAATTTGAGAATACACCACCTGATGGATGCTAGTTTCTGCAGAGGGTTTGAGACCTGCCGCGGCAGATACTAGTGAACCGTCTTCTACAGAAACCGAAACAAAGTCTTTATCGGTTAGTTCTCCCTTATGTTTTCCGGAAGCTGTGATCCAAAACCTATCTCCATCGCGAGCGGAGAGATTTCCAGCAGTGGCATACATCCACTGCCTTTCATAATAGGTATGGGAAAGTTTAGTCAGTTCCGTTAGGGAAGGGTGAGGGTCCAAATCTATTTATTCACGCGCTCCACGTAAGTCAAATCTCGGAGGTCAATTTTTACAGTGTCCCCTTGTTTGATAAAGATAGGAACTTGGACTTCTCCACCGGTTTCTACAGTCACTCGTTTGAGAGCAAGACCGGTAGTGTCTCCTTTCAATCCATCCTCTGCATAGGTCACTTCCAGAATAGCAAAGTTAGGAGGAGTCACCCCAATTGGTTTTTCATTGTAAAACGAAACTTCCACTGGAGTTTCTTCTTTCATAAAAGGAAGGATGTCTTCCACATAATCTTTCGAAACAGGGATTTGTTCGTAATCGTTGACATCCATAAAAATGATTTGGTCACCGTCAGCGTAACAATATTGCATTTTACGACGTTCTAAATCTACACTTTCTAATTTTTCAGCCGCTTTGAAGGTTCTTTCAATGGAAGAATCGCGAACAATATTTTTTAATTTGGTACGGATGAATGCTGAACCCTTTCCTGGGTTCACAAACTCTGTTTTGACGACGGAATAAAGCTCGTTCTCGATCTTGAGGATCATTCCTTTTTTTACTTCTGTAATGCCTAAGTTCATAATTTCGTTACTCGTAAACAAAATCCGAGGGACTTGGCCATGTGTCAACCGAAGTATGGTCTAAGCGATGACCTGGTCGGATTGGAAATGGCAGTTACAAAACCGAATCACTACTTTGGCTGATTTGGAAGAAAAAATAACTCTTACCGAAGAAGAGAGGGCGAGTTTTGCACCTGCACTAGAAGAATTTAGTTTTGCCGTCACTCCTTACTATTTGGAACGAGTGGAGAAAGGAAATCCGAACTGTCCCATCCGCAAACAAATCCTTCCCAGAGCTGGCGAACTGAAAAAAAATCCCAATGAAGTGGAAGACCCACTGGCGGAAGAAAGGCATATGCCTGTCAAAGGGGTGACCCATCGTTATCCCGACCGTGCCATTTGGTACATTTCTCATGTATGCGCCGTGTATTGCCGGTTTTGCACAAGGAAACGAAAGGTATCCGATCCAGAAGAAACTCCCAATCGCACAGAATGGGAAAAGGCTCTGGAATACTTTCGCACCCATACGGAATTGCGGGAAGTCATTTTGTCCGGCGGTGACCCACTCACTCTCGCTGATTCCTCACTGGATTATCTTTTAGGGGAATTAAAATCCATCCCTCATCTCAACCAAGTGCGGATTCATACACGCCATCCTGTGACTATGCCTATGCGATTCACGGAATCTTTAAATGAAGTTTTTGCTAAATATTTTCCACTGTATATGGTCACTCATTTCAATCATCCAAATGAAATTACGGATGAAACTAAAATGTATGTTATGCGAATGATCAAAACGGGCCATGTCTCTATTTTTAACCAATCCGTTTTACTTTCTGGAATCAATGATGATGACAAAGTTTTGGCAGAACTGAATTACAAACTAATTTCCATTGGGATCAAACCCTATTACCTCCACCAATGTGATGAAGTATTTGGAAGTTCTGATTTTGTTGTTCCCATCGAACGTGGGATTGAAATCTATCGAAAACTTCGCGGCTATCATTCGGGAATCACAATCCCTAGTTACGTAAAAGACCTTACCGGTGGTGGTGGGAAGGTTCTTCTCTCCCCTGACTATTTTCAAAAGAAAACAGAAGGTGGGTATCTCTTCCAAAATTATTTAGGAGATGAATATGAAGTGGGCCATTAGAGTTTTTTTTGTTTTTTTGATTTCTCTTTTAACGTTTTGCCAATCAGTGAAGGGAAATATAACGAAGGAAACTAAAGATACATCGTTTCCAATCTCAAAGCCGGAACCAAAAAAATCAAACCTAACAAAGGAACTACGGCTTACCTACCATGCGGTTTGGGTTGCAAAAGAAAATTTTGAACTCCTAAAATCTGGATCCATTTTTGGAACAGGAAATAGTTATGAAATTCAGTTGGATGCAGACAGGAAAATCCAGTGGATGCGGCTATCCTCCACAGACAGAGAAAACCAATCTCGGTTTCCTTATTTCTACCAGGACGAAGTGCAAAATCCCGATGTATCCTACTTTGTTTGGGGGAATAAAAAATGCAGTGTCCTTGTGTTCTCTCTCCCCGATTCCAGACTCTACGCTCGTTGGGAGGGAATCCACAATGGATTTTTGCTGGTTTTTGAGACCATCACTCCAAACTCCCTTAGTTCGAAAGACCTGGCCAAAGACCTCCACCAAGTGGTTCTCCAATCTTTGGATCTGTACTAGCCTCCTCGAGATTTCTAACAAAGCCTGATTTTTTAGAAAAAAAGATTAGGCAAATAGGGAGTGGCCGTTAGGCTTTGAGGAGAAATTCTATGTGGTTAAAACTCGGTGAATCGGAAGTTATCAATTTGGATTACATTGCCTCCATCAAAAAAAATCCCAACCAACCTTCCATTGAAATCATTTACCAAGATCTCAATAACGTAAAATCCCTTCCTTTCCCTGGTAATGAAGAACGCGACCGCGCCTTCAAAGCCATTTTAGAAAATTTATCCCGAATGAAATTATACTTTGAATGAACTATGGAATTTGAAGCACTAAACCCGAATCTCTATGCACAAGTTTTGGATGAATTAGAAATCATCCCTTCGACGAAACCGTACCAAATTCTCTTTTATGGATCAAGGGAACGTGGTGATTTTCACCTCGAGTCCGATCTTAATTTTTATTTGGTAGCACATTCGACTGACCAAATGAAGTCGCAGTTCATTGACTCCATTTCTCGCGCCTTACAAAAGTTAGAGGACGTAGCTCCAGTGAATATGATTGCTGGGGATGCAGATTCGCTCCGCCACCGCCTCAAAATTTCCGAACCAGGAAGTGTGCAACTGATGGAAGCCTCTTCTGTATTTTTTGGGGAAGGTCTTTTTGAAGATTTAAAAACCGATTGGGAAAAGTGGAAACAAAGAGAAATTCCAAAATCTGATCTCATCGCTTACTTAGAAAAACGAATTCGTTTTTTCAAACAACAAGTCACTCGAAATATCAAAGACGAAATTTCCCAATTGGAAAGGATCACAACTCTGACTCTTCACATTTGGGCTCTGCAAAATATCCATGATCTAACTCATATTGAGCTTTTGAAAATGGATACTCCTGACCAGCTGACTCCTCTTTTCACCAACCTTTACCGAAAGGAAATGGAAGATTCTGTATTGGAACTTTTGGAATTACAAACCCGTGTTCGCAAACTAAAAGTGGACGTACGCTGGAAACGCGAAGTTTCTAGGGAAGACATCCACGAAACCAAATACAAACTCATTTCTCTTCGTAACGACGAAGAGTTTATGATGAATCTTTGGGCATAAAACCCCCAAAGATTTAGCAATACATCAAACTTCTTATACCTTTCCGCAAATACCAAAAAAATTAGCGATCAACTATTTTTTGTTAGTCGTAACGGCCAAAACATTATTTCTTAATAAATTTGATATGATCATCAGGTTCCCACACAAAAAAGTCTTAGAAAAACTTGTTCACCTTATTTTGATATTATTCTTAGTTTCAAACTGCATTAAAACAGAAAAAGAAGCATGTTTCCATGACATCGAACGCGAAGATGGACCAAGTGCTTATGAGTGCGCGGTACTACCAATTTACCTTCAACCTCCGACCAATGACCCAACTTTTACTGAAGAGAAAAAGAAACAGCTAATCGACCAAAACAATATAATTTCAAATCTATGCGAAAAGTACATTCAATCGCAAAAATGCAAATCTAAACCAAATTATCAATTTACTATTAGATCTTGAATCCTAATCATAATAATTAATATTGATAATTATGCTTGGGTTGTTCCAGCAATTGAAAACGAAACTTCGTTCTTTCTCAAAACTGCATACCCTTCAAGAAAACACACTAAAATATATTTTCCAGAGGTAATCCCATATCAAACTCTAGTTTCAAGTATTTTGCATCAATATGTTACTGGAAAACTTAAAGAACAGTAAGTTTTGGCTAACATAACTATATGTCATATAATCGCGGCGGGAACAACTTCTTACCACTGCGCTTCCCCGATCCTAGTCCTTCTCCGCTTCCGTAAACTCCGATAGAAAAATCGCATATCCTCTTTCTTTCAGTTTGTCTTTAGGGATAAATTCCATGGATGCAGAATTCGTACAGTAACGTTTGTTTGTTGGCAATGGCCCATCATCGAACACATGTCCCAAATGGGAATTTGCTTTTTTAGATCGTACTTCCGTGCGAATCATTCCATAAGAATTGTCAACGATCTCTACCACATTTTCTTTCACGAGAGGTTTTGTAAAACTAGGCCATCCTGTGCCCGATTCAAATTTATCTTTGGAACTAAAAAGTGCTTCTTTCGAAACAATGTCTACGTAGATTCCCGGCTTATGATTGTCCCAATATTCATTTTGAAAAGGTGGTTCTGTTTCGTCTTCTTGGGTGACACGATACTGGAGATCCGTAAGTTTTTTTCGTAACTCAAGGTTCTCTGGTTTCTGTGCCGAAGGGGATCCAGACTTAGAACAGGTTATGGATAGAAATAGAAAAAAAACAAAAGAGAGAGAAACCGAGATCAAAATTGTAATTCTTTTCATAGGATTTAGACTAGGAAAAAGAAAATTTTGCTTTCCATGAACAGGGAATCCATTCGTCTAAAAATCGTATGTTGGTTGCCCCAATCCCACAGAATGAGACGGCCCGTCTTGCTGCTTTAAAAAGCTTAGAGATCCTCGACACTCCTGAAGAAGAAATGTTCGATGAAGTTACTAGACTTGCTTCTATGATTTGTAACGCTCCCATCTCGCTTGTGAGCTTAATCGATGAAACTAGGCAATGGTTCAAATCCCACCATGGACTTATCGCGCGAGAAACCCCAAGGTCTCTTGCCTTTTGTTCGCACGCCATTTTAGGGGATGAACTTTTTTTAGTACCCAATGCCAAAGAAGATACAAGGTTCCAAAACAACCCTCTCGTCACAGAAGCTCCCAACGTTATTTTCTATGCAGGGATTCCACTTGCCTTGGATGACCAAATCAAACTGGGAACCCTTTGTGTGATCGATAACAAACCAAGGGAACTTAATTCAGACCAAATCCAAATGCTCCAGCTTCTTGGCAAACAAACGGTTCGATTGTTACAAATGCGACAAGCAACAGAACGATTGGAGATTGAAAAACTCTCTGCGGAAAGAGCTACTGCAGCAAAAAGAGATTTTATCGCAGCCATTAGCCACGACATTCGGAATCCTTTAAATTCCTTACTCGGTATGTCGGAGATGATCCGTGAAACCGAATTACATCCAACTGTTGTTGGTTATGTGGACCATATCAAAAACGCAGGAGAAGTCATTTTGCATTTAGTGAACGATACCATCGAACTATCTAGGCTCGAAGAAAATGCAAGTGTACTTAAAAATGAATGGTTTGAACTTTATCAATGTTTGAATATCCTAGATTCTTTTTTTACAACAGAAACAAAACGTAAAAATATAGAATTTAAACTAAACAACTCAATAGATAAAAATATATATCTACATTCCGACAAAAGAAAAATCGAAAAAGTATTTTGGAATTTAACTGCGAATGCTGTGAAGTTTACCAATTCTGGCAATGTCACTTGTTCAGTTCATCTAGAGAAAAAAAAAGGGCAAGAAGCCATTTTACATATAGAACTCAAAGACACAGGTCCAGGCATTTCTCCTGAAGTAAAAGATAAACTCTTTCAAAAATACAATCACTTTGTTCCCGAAGGTTGTAGGATCTCAGGATCTGGACTTGGACTTTCGATTGTCAAACTCTCATTGGAAGAAATGGGAGGGGAAGTCGAGGTAGAATCAAAGTTAGGTGAAGGATCGACATTCAAAGTCAAAATCCCGATTCTTTGGAAATTAGAAGAAATCCGATCCTTTGACAAAAATGGTAAACTTTCACAAGAATCGAATTTGCCAAATTTTTCCAAAACACAGAGAGTTCTGATTGCCGATGACAATGATCTCAATCGAAAAGTTCTAAAAAGTTATTTAAAACCCTTACGTTTTGAAATTATTGAAACGAGTAATGGGATCGATACAGAAAAAACTTTAAACAGTTCTTCCTTTGATATCGCCTTTTTGGACATTGAGATGCCAGGGAAACATGGGACGGAAATTGCAAAAGGATTGGTTGGAAAACCCAATAAACCAGCACTTTTCGCCTGCACGGGGCTTTGTATGCCGGAGGAAAAAAACTACATTCTAACCTCTGGATTTGATTATTTTATGCCCAAACCCTACTTAAAGGAGGAACTTTACCTCCACCTGAAGGAAATTGCTGCGAAGATACCCAGGACCATCTAGGTATTTTTACCTTTCTTTTTTAGGCCATTTTTTTATTGTATCCTATTTCCATGACTAAGAATGACACCGAAGTTGGAAATGACTTCCAATCCTTCGGATTACGTCCTGAAATACTACAAGGAATCACTGAAGCAGGCTTCGAATCACCAAGCCCTATCCAAAAACAAGCGATTCCGCTCGTATTGGAAGGAAAAGATTTAATCGCACAAGCGCAGACCGGAACCGGAAAAACTGCAGCTTACGGACTCCCCTGTTTGAACCGAATCCAAGTGAATGATGGCATGCAAGTGCTTGTCCTCACTCCGACTCGTGAACTTGCTCTGCAAGTATCTGATGAATTGTTTAAATTGGGAAAACATTTAGGAATCAAAACCACTACTATTTACGGTGGAAGTTCCTATTCTAAACAAATCACACAAGTGGCCAAAGGTGCCCAAGTTGCTGTTGCAACTCCAGGAAGACTTCTCGACCTATTGAAAGGAAAGGAACTTAAAAATTTCAAACCTTCAATGGTAATTTTGGATGAAGCAGATGAAATGCTCGATATGGGCTTTATGGATGATATTGAATCCATCTTTAATCTACTGCCAACCAAAAGACAAACTTTACTTTTCTCCGCAACCATGCCGGAGCCTATTAAAAAGTTGGCAAGTAAGTACCAAACGCACCCCGCTCATGTAAAAATTGCAGCAACAGAAAAATCTTCTAAGAACATCGAACAAGTGTACTACGTGATTGATGAAGCTGAACGAGAAATTTCTGTAGTTCGAATTTTGGATTATGAAAACCCTTATAAGGCAATCATTTTCACAAAAACGAAAAAAGAAGCAGATGATTTAAAAGCAACCCTTGGTTTCAAAGGATATCCTGTAGAAGCTCTTCACGGAGATCTAAACCAAAAACAAAGAGAACAAGTTTTAAAAAGCCTACACGATGGCCGCGTTAAAATCCTAGTAGCAACAGACGTTGCCGCACGTGGTCTTGACGTAAAAGATTTGTCTCTTGTGATCAACTACCACCTTCCATTTGATAGCGAAAGTTATACACATAGAATTGGTCGTACAGGTCGTGCTGGAAAATCAGGAAAGGCTGTGACTCTTGTAACCACAAGAGAATCTCGTGCTCTTCTAAGATTAAAAGGTACTTCTGGAACCAATCTTACGATTGCTGCCCTTCCTACAAAAAAGGAAGTACTCGCCCGAAGAGAAGAAGACTTCCTAAACAAAGTAGTGGAAACTGAAGTCCATGCGGATGCAGAAGAAGTTTTAGAAAAACTTTTGAAGTTAGACGACAAACGTTCTGTGGCTTTGAAACTACTTTCCAATATGTTGGATAAAACCAAAATCAGCGGCCCTGAAAAAATCGGGAAAACACCTGGGGAATGGAGTGAAACTCCTCCTAGTGGTGGATCCGGAAGAAGACGTCGGGATGATGGTGGTGGTTCAGGCGGCGGTCGCGGTGGATACCGTGGCGGTTCTAGATCCGGTGGAGAAAGAAGCGAACGGGGAGAACGTAGTGACCGAGGTGGGGATTCTCGCCGTAGTAGCGCACCCTCTTCTAAAAAAGAAGGTGGCGTTTACGTAAAGGCTGCTGGGAAAAAAACTCAGCGTTTTCGAAACAAGTAGTGGCTGACAAACCACTCTTCACCGTTTCGGTAACCCCATAACTCTGCACAGGCGAGAAAGAAAACTTTCCAATAAACAAACCATTTGGTTTTTTCTTTTTCGCCGTAAGTACTCGCAAGGATAGGCAATAGTTTATCCTTGTTTTCTATCATATTGTCATACCAGGCTTCGCTTGTTCTCGCATAATGAGTTCCATTCACCACCCAATGATTTTCGATTAAAAAATCTTTTTGGAAGTATAAAAACAAATCATCCGAAGGCATCTGCCCACCGGTAAAAAAATACTTTGCCATCCAGTCCGTTTCATCAATGACTTCAAAAGGATAAGCAAATTCTTTATGGGTGAAGATATGGACAAAAAACTTTCCATCGGTCACAAGAAACTTAGATAACTTCTCAAAAAGTTTTTCGTAGTTTTTCATATGTTCTAACATCTCGACAGAAACAATTCGATCAAACTTGTCTTTGGTCGTAAAATCGTTCATGTCTTTTGTGATGATGGTTAGGTTTTTTAAACCCCGCTCTTTAGCGCGTTTGTCGATGAATTCTTTTTGTGTGCGAGAATTGGAAACACCTGTGACCTTACATTTGGGAAATTTTTCGGCAATGTAAAGAGAGATACTCCCCCAACCACATCCCAAATCCAAAACCTTCATTCCATTTTGAATCTCTGCCCGTTCGACAGTAATCCTTAACATATCTTCTTCGGATTCAGCAAAACTTGTATCTAAACTTTGCCAATACCCAGAAGAATACTTCATACTCGGGCCCATCACATAAGTAAAAAAATCACTAGGGACCTCGTAGTGTTGTTCGTTGGCAGCGGCAGTGTGTACAGCAATCGGTGATTTTTTTAACTCATTCACGTAATTGATTTTGTGTTGGAGCCCAGCCGTAACATTTTCTTTTCTTTCTTGGCGAATCCGAAGTTTCAAAAGTTGTCGGATCCGAAACCGGATCAACCAATCAGGAAAAATATCCTTTTCTAAAAGTGAGTTGATACTAAAAGAAGAACCCTCTTCTTTCTTTGTAGAATCCGTAAAATTCATGTTTTATTTTTATCCTTTCTTATTTTTGTTTAGGAAACCAAGGGAAAAATGCGTTTGTGGTGCGCATATATTCGCGAAAAACATCTCCCTTAGATTGAAGAGAATATTTTTCTGCAAAAGGAACACCCGATACAAATCGCAACAATACAAACATAAACACAGGTGTGAGCAGTGATATCATTGCTTCTGGTACAGAAAGAATTGGAATGATCCCAATCCCTACCCAAATCACCCATTCAAAAAAATAATTGGGGTGTCTTGTAAACTTCCAAAGACCTAAATCACAGACCTTTCCTTTATTTTTGGGATCGGCAACAAACTTGTGAAGGTCACGATCAGCAATCGTTTCCCCAATCACACCAACCACAAACAAACTCCATCCCAGAAGAACCATTAAATATCCGTTAGGCCCAAACATCCCTGAGTTAGGAAATAATTTCCACTGAGCGGCAAAATAAAACGGAAAAGAAAAGAAAAGTGCCAGAAATCCTTGCAAAAGAAACACATTCGTAAACATCTTTTGGTGGACTTTGTTACCGTAATCCTTTCGAAATCCGGCATAACGTTTGTCTTCGGGATGGTTTGTACGGATGCGAGTGAAGTAAAGAAACCCTGATAAACGAAAAGCCCAGATCCAAACAGGGACAAGCACCGCCCATTTTGCAAACACTGACCCCTTCCCAAAGGAAACAAGGACAGTCGCAATCCCGGCAATGACGAGTCCCCAACCCACATCAATGACTGCATAGTTGTCTCTCGACTTTCCCCAAAACCACATAAGGCTCATAAAAACAAATGTAAATATAACAGCCGCTAGATATGAAAATAATAAATTTTCCAAAGGATAGATCCTCTCCCTATACCTTGGTTTAGACAGGGTTCAGTGTGATTTGAAGTCCTCGTAAAGTTTTTTATAAAGAATTTTTTCTAAAAACTTAGGAGAGAAAAAACGCATCCATTCCAAAAATTTTCCGGACAAATTGAATGTCACAAGCCTTGCTTCTTTGTCCTTCGCCACAGACATCAAAACATGGGCCACTTCTTTTGCTGTCTTTCGTTTTCCTTTGGCGGGAGCTTCCGATAAATTTCCCCCATCGGCATCAAGACCCGAGGTTCGGAGCGCCGTGTCCGTATACGGAACACAAACAAGAGAAACACCAAGACCATCCTCTAAAGTTTCGATCCGAAGGGATTCGAGAGCTGCATGTAGAGCTGACTTGGATGCTGAGTATGCAGCCCGACCCGGCACACCATAGAGAGCAGAAACCGTCGAAGTGGTAACAATATTTCCTTTGGCGGCAAAAAGGAGAGGCAAAAGCACACGAATGAATTGGATAGGACCAAAAAAATTAGTGGCAAAGGTTTTGCGATACACATCCATTGAAAGAGAATCAAACCGACCATGGGCAGTAATCCCTGCGTTATTAAACAATACATCGATTTTAGAAATTTTCTTTTCGATCCACTCCGCAGCATCCAAAACTGAAGTAGGATCAGAAAGGTCACAAGCAACTCGGTGAATGACTACCCCCTCGTGTTTGTTTTTGAGTTCTGCAATTTCTGCAGCTCGTCTTGCCACAAGAACCAATTCACAAGGATACATGGCCAATTCTTCATACAATGCCAGACCAATTCCGCTCGATGCTCCAGTGATCACTACCACCCTATCGTTCCAAAAATCTTTTTTCATAACGACCTTATCCTGTTATTCCCACTCGACAAAGGATAAGGAGGCAGGAGGATCTGACGAGTGAATTTTGATTCTAAATCGAACGAGGGAATATGTTAAACAAAGTATGGGAAATTCAAGGATCTTTTGGACTAGAGAACCTAAAACAATCAACAAGAGATCTTTCCGAATCACTTGCTCCCAAAGAAGTTCTCGTTCGCCTAACAGCGACTTCACTGAATTATCGTGATTATTTAATGGTGATTGGGACTTACAATCCTAGACAAAAACTCCCACTCATCCCTTGTTCTGATGGAGCCGGTGTTGTGGAAGCCGTGGGATCAGACGTCACTCTTTGGAAAAAAGGAGACCGTGTCCTTCCTATTTTCGCCCAAAAATGGATGGATGGAGCACCCAATATGGACAACCTTCGCTCCACTCTCGGCGGGCCACATGACGGCTGTTTAGCGAATTTTGGAAAATTTCAAGAAGAAGGACTTGTATCCACTCCAAGCCACCTAACAGACAAAGAAGCTGCCACTTTGGGATGTGCCGGCCTTACCGCTTACAATGCCGTTGTGAATTTTGGTGGGATTGGGCCTGGATCCGATGTCCTTTGTTTAGGAACTGGTGGAGTCTCCTTATTTGCCCTACAATTTGCAAAGATGATGGGAGCCCGAGTCATCGTTACCTCTTCCAGTGATGAAAAACTGGAGCGTGCCAAAACCCTTGGGGCGGATGCAACCATCAACTATTCCACAAAAACCAATTGGGAACGTGATGTTCGAAAAGCAACGAAAATGGCAGGAGCCGACCTCATCATCGAAGTGGGAGGAGCTGGAACCATGCAAAAGTCTATGATGAGTGTAAAACCTTACGGAACCATCGCTCTCATTGGTGTCCTTGCCGGTGGAGAATCCAGTCTTTCCCTTTACCCCATTCTTATGCAAGGGGTCAAAGTCCAAGGAGTGATAGTCGGTAGCCGCGCCGATTTTGAAAAAATGAACAGAGCCATCGAACAAAACAAAATGAAACCAGTCGTGGACAAAGTGTTCGGTTGGGACGAAGTTCCCGAAGCACTACAGTATTTACAAACAGGGAAACATTTTGGGAAAGTGGTCGTGAGTTGGGAATAAGAAGAAAACTAATTTTTTTGGGCGCCTCGCCATTGTTATCCGAAAAAAGATCTCATTGGCTGAAGCGACCGCGCTTTACGCTCCAATCTGGTATTCCCCGTTTATTTCGGACAATAAATTAAGCACATCGCTTTTCATATAACTTTCTAAATACAATAGGAGA